>JALNXP010000059.1 GCA_023230285.1 Bacteroidales bacterium
ATGGCTGTCGTTTGTACTTGGACACATCACCGATGCCAAACCTTCGCAGTACGTCAATCTGCTTCCGGCAAACTTCAAACCCGAATTGTTTGAGTAAAAGTCAAGATGCGGTTGGCGGGGTGGATACCAACATATTAATAACAATAGAGAACCACTTGAATGAAAACATCAGAAAAGTAGCGACACAAAATTACAAAATTTTTTTTGTAAAACAAATAGCTCTAATGTTTGAAAAGAAAGTCTAACTTTGCACTTTTTTTTAATAGACGCAAAAATGAAGAAAGGTATTGATTTTCGCCCTCAAATATTTGAGGCACTAAAGCATTATTCCAAAGAGAAATTCATGTCAGACCTGATGTCAGGTGTCATTGTAGGCATTGTGGCATTACCATTAGCCATTGCCTTTGGTATAGCTTCGGGAGTCAGTCCCGAAAAAGGCATCATAACAGCCATCATAGGTGGATTTATTGTTGCTCTGCTGGGAGGAACTAACGTTCAGATTGGAGGTCCCACAGGTGCATTCATCATCATCGTTTATGGCATCATACAGAATTTTGGTTTTGAGGGATTGGCTATTGCCACGGTTGTGGCAGGTATTATTTTGGTTATCATGGGCATACTTAAACTCGGAACCGTAATTAAATTTATTCCCTACCCCATTGTTGTCGGATTCACAAGCGGTATTGCAATAACCATTTTTACAACCCAGATGAAAGACCTTTTCGGATTGCATATTGACAAAGTTCCGGCCGACTTCGTTTCCAAATGGATTTGTTATTTTCAACACCTCAACACTATCAACATTTGGTCTTTGCTCGTAGGCTTGGCAAGCATTCTGATTATCGTTCTTGCACCCAGATTTTCAAAAAAAATTCCGGGATCGCTCATCGCTATTGTGCTTATGACTACGATAGCATACATACTGCGCAACTTTTGCAACGTCAGCGGAATTGAAACCATTGGCGACCGGTTCACAATTAATGCCTCCTTGCCGACACCGGAGCCTATCAAGTTCAACATGGAATCGATTAACTTACTGCTGCCGTCTGCTTTTACAATTGCCTTATTAGGAGCCATCGAATCGTTGCTCTCAGCTACCGTTGCCGATGGTGTCACCGGCGACAAGCATAATTCCAATACCGAACTGATAGCTCAGGGAGCAGCCAATATTATCGTCCCGATATTTGGAGGTATTCCCGTAACCGGTGCCATAGCACGTACCATGACCAACATCAACAACGGCGGAAAAACACCCATCTCAGGCATTATTCATGCTTTTGTGCTTTTACTAATTCTTCTCTTTTTAGGACCACTTACCAAACACATTCCAATGTCGTGTTTAGCAGGTGTTCTAATCATTGTATCATACAACATGAGCGGATGGCGTACCTTCCGTTCTCTGATGAAAAACCCCAAAAGCGATGTCTCAGTACTTTTAATTACTTTTTTCCTGACAGTGATATTCGACTTGACCATTGCTATTGAAGTTGGTCTGCTGATTGCCATGCTACTGTTCATGAAACGTGTTGCCGAAACCACTCATGTGTCGGTCGTAAAGGATAGTATCGACCTCTCTAACGAAAGCGAAATACATCACGACAAAGAAGTACTCACCTTGCCGGAAGGCGTGGAAGTTTACGAAATTGACGGACCTTTCTTTTTCGGTGTTGCCAGCAAATTCGACGATGTGATGCACAGCATTGGCAAACAAGCCAAACTGCGAATCATTAGAATGCGTAAAGTTCCATTCATGGACTCAACAGGATTGCACAACCTCGAAAACCTTTATCGAATGTCAAAAGATGAAGGCATCACTCTGATTCTTTCCGGTGTCAACAAAAGTGTAAGAGATGTTCTAATCAATCGGAATTCGATAAAAAAGTCGGAGCCGAGAACATTTGCAGCGACATCAATGAAGCTGTTTCAAAAGCATGGGAACTGTCGGGCGCACAAGTTAAGACAGACATGGATTAAAAAAACAGTCGGAACCTTCGTCCCGACTGTGTCATTCAATTCACTCACACTGATACAACAGCGTAATTCTTATACGTATTCGGTTGTCCATACATTGGACAACCGATTTACTTTATACCCATTTCGTATGCTTTTTGCAATTCAGGATTACCCTTAATTTCGCCTTTGTGCCTTGCCCGCACGGTACGCCTCTTCCATGTCGCGATAGGTGCCATAGTAGTCGCAAAACGGCTGGTGAATGAGCAGCAAATCAACGTAATCGGTCTGCAATTTACACAGCGATTCGTCAATAGAAGCGGCGGCTTTGGCTTCGCCTGCGTTGCTAATCCATACTTTAGTGGTGATAAAAAGTTAGCTACGCAACACACCGCATTTCTTAATAGCATTGCCAACACCTTCTTCGTTGAAATAAGCCTGCGCCGTATCAATCGAGCGATAACCCACACGAATTGCATTGAGTACGCAACGTTCTGTTTCTTCGGGCGGAGTCTGATAAACGCCATAACCGAGAATCGGCATCTCTATGCCGTTGCTTAATTTTACATTTTGCATAATCATAAATTGTTAAAGTGCAAAAATATAACGTGAATACGGAATGAAGAAGACCCGAATTACGTTTTCCATACCATTTTTACGCTCCTCGGATAAGCAACGCTTCCATCGCATCAAAATTAATTATCGTGCCTTTCCCTGAATGAAAGGTGATAATTCCGTCACGCACCATTTCCGAAATCGCTCTTGACAAAGAAGGTCGCTCCACGCCGATATAACCGGCAAGTGAAGCCACACTCCTATCCAATTCAAATGCTCCCTTTTTCTCCCGTGAGAGCAGATAATAGGCGACTTTCGCCTTAATGCCTTTTTGAGCAAAAATCTTCAATCTTTCAGAAATATTTTGCATCTGATTGGCATTAAAATCCATAAAACCACGCATAAATCCGGCACACTTTGCCATTTGCTTCTCAACCGCCTCTTTTGAAATATAGATTACTTCACATTCTTCCAACGCAATTACGTCAACAGGAAAACTGTTGTCATCGGCAAACAAAAAGGCTGCTGCAAGTGGAAATGGTGCAGATATGTCATTCATCGGAAGCGTGAGACCCGAACTTGATACTATTTCCGTTCTAACTTTTCCACGAATTAACATAACAAGACGCGTAACTTTATCACCTTGATAAGCAATATATTCATCTCGCTTGAAATTTTTTACGGTATGCGAAATGGTGCATTGCAATTTTTCAATCTCTGCTGCCGGCTTTTCACGACATAGGGTACAAAAGAATAACAAATCTTGCTTTTCCATAATTTTTTTTGCAAAAATAATAATTTTTTTGATTGGTAACATTTGTTACGGATTATATTGCGTATCGTAAATACTTTTACCGAAAAATAAGAAACAACAGTTATGAAAAGAAAAATCATTTCAATAGACGAGCAACTTTGCAATGGTTGCGGTTCTTGCGTAGAAGGGTGCCACGAAGGTGCGCTTCAACTTATTGACGGAAAGGCACGTATTGTAAGCGAGCTTTATTGTGACGGGTTGGGAGCCTGCATTGGTGAATGTCCAACCGGAGCGATTAAAATCGAGGAACGTGATGTTGAGCCTTATAATGAAACGGCTGTTATGGAACGTATCTCGTCCAAAGGTGAAAAAACAATCGTTGCACATCTGAAACATCTGAAAGACCACGGCGAGAAAGAATATTTTGTACAAGGTATTGATTATATCCGTGAACACAACCTGAATGTTGACATAAGTTCGCTGACCAATGCAGAGTCAAAAATGGCATGTGGCTGCCCCGGCTCAATAGCTCGTTCATTTGCTGCTTCGACTGCAACTGCTGTCGTTTCGGAAGATAATGTGCCGCAGTCGCAACTTACGCATTGGCCTGTTCAACTTCATCTTTTAAATCCTGAAGCAGGATATTTCACCGGCGAAGATGTTGTTTTGGCGGCAGATTGCACAGCCTTCGCTTTCGGCGATTTTCATAACAGATTTTTAAAAGGAAAGAAATTGGCTATCGCTTGTCCGAAATTGGATAGCAACAAAGAGGAATATGTCGAAAAAATTACTAAAATGATTGATTCAGCCAAAATAAACACTCTGACCGTTGTTATTATGGAAGTTCCTTGTTGCGGAGGCTTAATGCAGATAGCGAAAATGGCTGCCGACAAAGCAATGCGGAAAGTGCCTATTAAGCAGGTCATAATCGGACTTCAAGGAGAGGTAAAAAATGAAACTTGGGTTTAACCTTAAAATTATATTATTATGAGTATGTTTTGTTATCAATGTCAGGAAGCAGCCGCCGGAAAAGGCTGCACTGTAAAAGGAGTTTGTGGCAAAGAGCCTCAAACAGCATCATCAATGGATTCTTTGCTTTACATTGTTCGTGGTATAGCCATTGCGAACAACGAGCTTCGCAAAAAAGGCAATGCCGATAATAAGGCAAGCCGGTTTATCCTTGATGCATTATTCTGTACTATTACCAATGCCAATTTTGATATTGCTGCTATCGAAGAACGTATCAAAAAAGGTGTTGAGATTCGTAACGAGCTTATCGGAACAGCTGAAAAGAGGGGTATCGCATTGCCGAATGTCGATGAGTTACACAAAACGCCACACTTGCCGGTTGGCGTTTTGGCTGAAGAGAATGAAGATTTACGCTCGCTGAAACAGTTGGTTATTTACGGTGTAAAAGGTGCTGCTGCTTACGCTGAACATGCTCTCAACCTCGGTTATGAAGACCTTTCGATTTATGAAGGTCTTGAAACGGCACTTGCTGAAATTTCTCGCCACGACATTGGGGCTGACGAATTGGTAAATCTTGTTCTTGGTGTCGGACAGCTCGGTGTCAAGACAATGGCGATGCTTGACAATGCCAACACCTCAACGTATGGCAATCCTGAAATTACCAAAGTAAATATCGGCGTGCGTAAAAATCCTGCCATTCTTATTTCGGGACACGACTTACGCGATATGCAGGATTTGTTGGAACAAACCGAAGGAACGGGTGTAGATGTTTATACTCACAGTGAGATGTTGCCGGCACATTATTACCCTGCCTTTAAAAAATATGCCCACTTTGCAGGCAATTATGGCAGTGCGTGGTGGAAACAAACCGATGACTTTGAATCTTTTAACGGTCCTATTCTGTTTACGACCAACTGCATTGTACCTCCTCGTTCGACCGCTACATACATCGACAGGGTTTATACTACCGGCTCTGCCGGATTTCCCGGATTCCCGCATATTGCAAACAGAGAACAGGGAAAGTCGAAAGATTTTTCGGTTATCATAGAACACGCCAAACGCTGTGCTCCGCCTAAGGAGATTGAAACCGGCGAAATTGTCGGAGGTTTTGCCCACGCACAAGTCTTGGCTCTTGCCGACAAGGTGGTAGATGCCGTTAAATCGGGTGCCATTCGTAAATTTGTGGTGATGGCAGGCTGTGACGGTCGCATGAAAAGTCGCAGCTACTATACCGACTTTGCCGAAGCATTACCAAAGAACACAGTTATTCTCACCGCCGGTTGTGCAAAATATCGCTACAACAAGCTTCCGCTTGGCGATATTGGCGGCATTCCACGCGTTTTGGATGCCGGACAGTGCAACGACAGCTATTCGTTGGCTTTGATTGCCCTCAAGCTGAAAGAAGTCTTTGGTTTGGACGACATTAACCAATTGCCTATCGTTTATAATATTGCATGGTACGAGCAAAAAGCCGTGATTGTTTTATTGGCATTGCTTTCTCTTGGAGTAAAAAACATTCATCTCGGTCCTACCCTTCCGGCTTTTCTTTCGCCCAATGTTGCCAAAGTCCTGATAGAAAAGTTCGGCATCGGAGGAATTACAACCGTTGACGAAGATATGAAGTTGTTTATGTAATCCTGAAAAATTTCTGTCATAAAAAAAAGGGTGCTTGAAGTTTTATAATTTCAGGCACCTAAAATTTCAAATAAGAAGTGCAACCTATTGATGTTCTTTTGTTTCGCTACGCTTCACAAAAGAACATCAATAGGTTGCAAATAGCAATAACAAAAAAAAGAGACTTTATTTTTGATAAAGTCCCTTAAGATTAATTAATTTTGCGTTGCTATGATGTACAAACAATTAACCTCGGAGCAAAGGTATGTAATTTCTGCCATCCGGCATACGCTCAACGACAAGCGACAGCCCGTAAACAGCGAAAAACAAAGCATTGCCTATCTTAAATAGGATAAGCATAGACCAACGTCCGCCGGAAGTTGACGGTAAACGCTTTGGTGATTGGGAAATGGATACTATTGTAGGACATAAGAACAAAGGAGCCATAGTCCGGCTACCAAGCTATTGTCCTTGACGGAACAAAGCATGCTTATGGAAAAAATTGCTGTTTATCAATTACAAACAAGCAACCCATACAAACATGTGACCCCGCAGGGGTCGTTGGCAGCTGTGTCATAAATTTCAGGCTATAGATATGCGACCCCTACGGGGTCATGTCAGGAAATTTATAAGCTGATAAGGCAAACCCAAAATTGTTGCAAAGCAACAATGCAGACCAGCCTTGGCTGATGTGGTTTTGACGCAGCGGAAGACTTTTTTGTTACTTTTCTAATCATAAAAAAGTAAAGGAAGAAAAAACAGAAAAACAATATATGCAAATAAACATCTTGATTATAAACACTTTAAAATCAAATGCAACTAATGCAAATTTGACATAATATCAAAAATTACACCTTTAAATCTATATTTCTCAATTCTTTATTGTATTTTCGCAATGCTACTTGAATCTACGTCTGTTGGGTCGGGTCAGGAAAAGCCATATCCGTTGGTTCATGATGTCCTGTGTTTAACCTAATGCCACGTCTAATATCATCATCAGTACAAATCCGAACATCAAACCCCAAATACCGATATGAGAATCATCATCAAATCTTATGTCGGGTATTAAATCTTCGGCGACAACAAATATCATAGCACCGGCGGCAAAAGCAAGTAACCACGGTTGTAAAGCCTCTATATATGATGCGAGGAAGAACCCTAAAACGGCAGCAACAGGCTCTACGGCACCACTGCCCATTCCCATGAGAAAGGCTTGTTTAGGTTCCCCGACAGCTTGTTTTATCGGCAGTGACACAGCAGCTCCTTCGGGGAAATTTTGTATGCCTATGCCGAGAGCTAACCCCAACGCCGAAATGAACGCCGCATCAGTGCCGATAGATGCCGCTGCACCAAAAGCAAAACCAACAGATAATCCTTCAGGAATATTATGAATGGTTACGGCTAAAAATAATTTTGCCGACTTATTTATCGAACTGTGAAGACCTTCTTCGTGCTGTGTCCCCTGATGAAAATGCGGTACTAATTTATCTATGAAAACTAAAAATAAGCCCCCTAAAAGAAAACCTGTCGCAGCAGGTAAAACACTCCACTTTCCCCATCCCGCAGATTGCTCCATCGCCGGAATCAACAACGACCATATAGATGCTGCTATCATAATGCCGGACGCAAAACCTAAAAAAACAGAATTTGTCCTTGGCGAAATATTCTTGAAAAAAAATACAAGTGCCGCACCGGATGTCGTCATTAAAAAAATAAAACATATCCCTAAAATAGTCATCATAGTATGTGACATAAAACCTCCTTTTTTATTGTTAATGATTGATAAACAAAATATTATATCGTTAAATCATTTTTGTTTTGTATTATCTGTATCAAAAAGCAAAAGTAGTAAATTTTTTACATATACAGCATTTTAGCCATAATCATAAAAATCGGAAAAGACGTTATGCAAGCGCAACGCACAGAATTTCAATAAATTATAAATTATACTTCTTCCGATAGATTTTTCCCTTGAGATAGCTTCCTGAAATCGCTCGGTGTCAATCCGGTCTCCTTTTTAAAAGCAACATGAAAGGCTTGACGGTTGTGATAACCACTCATCTCACTGATAACCTCCATCTTGTAGCGATTATTATTTTTATCGGTTAGCAATTTAACAGCTTCGTTAATTCTATATTCATTGAGGATAGAGGGCAAATTTTTATGTAAATAAGTGTTGATAATCCAAGATAAAGTAGTTTTATTGGTGCCTAATTGCTTCGATAAATCAACAAGGTTGATGTCTTTTTCCAAAAAAATTTTCTTTTGTTCAAAAAGTTCTTGTAGTCGTTGAAGCAAAATTTCATCCTTTGAATCTGTTATAGTCGAAGTATCAAAGACCGTAGTACCGGCTAAAATAATAGGGCGATCAGCACATTGCATGTTTTTACTGACTAATTTTTTATATGCACGTTGTTTTCAAAGACTTGGCAGATATTCCCGGCGGAAGAACGTTGGATGTGACCGGAATGGCGTCCGGCACCACCGTAATTAAGGCAGGGCATATCATTATGAAAGATGATACAAGCGGCGAGTATCAACCTCTTGGCTTGAGCGGTACAGGTTACACTTCCTCGACAACAGTTTTTACTGACTAATTTTTTATATGCACGTTGTTTCTCTAAATATAAATATAGAAAAAAACCGACAACTACAATCAGAAAAATGATAAATAGTTCAAAATGTATTTTAGACGTTTGAATATTTGTGCGTTGTGCTGTAGTTTGAATATAAATATCGCATGCTTCCTTATATTGTTTTTGCTGATATAATTGATAAGCTTCTCTCTCTTGAATTTCGATACGTTTAATAGATTTGCCCTGTGCAGATAACAACTGTGTATTTAACAGCATACAAAGGACTGACATTATCCAAACAAAACCTGAAATAATCTTCTCCATCATCAATAAATTTGCAAATGCAAAAATAATAAAATCTGCTAATTGGTAAAATTCAGACAGTAAAAATTCTTCCAGCAGACATCTTTTTGTAATATTCAGACAAGAACAAAGCCTATGTTGGGTGTTGTTGCAGACAAATCGTTTATTTTTGCAGGCAAATTATTTGCATGTGTAGCTGAGATGAAAATTTATTTATTAATTTAAACTTTATATTTATGTTTGACACAGGTTCAACGGCATTTATGCTTTTATCGACAAGTCTGGTCATGTTGATGACACCGGCTTTGGCGTTCTTTTACGGTGGTTTGGCTACCAAGCGCAACATCTTAGGTATAATGATCCAAAGTTTTGTTTCTTTGGGTTGGAGTACCATATTATGGTTCGTTTGCGGATATACTTTATGTTTTAGCGGCACCATGGCAGCCGGCACCGATTTTTTTGGAATTTTCGGCAATTTTGATAAAGCATTTTTATCAGGCATTTCAGCAACAACTGCATTAGCCGGCAACGGTCAGATTCCGGAATTGGTGTTTATTTCTTTTCAAATGATGTTCGCTATTATTACACCTGCTCTGATTACCGGAGCATTCGTAAATAGAATTTCTTTTAAAGCCTATTTCATCTTTTTGACATTATGGCAATTTTTAGTTTATTATCCTTTCTGTCACATGATTTGGGGCGGAGGATTATTAGCTGAATGGGGCGTACTTGACTTTGCAGGAGGTATTGTCGTACATACTTTAGCAGGTTTTGCAGCCTTGGCATCCGTGTTTTATGTCGGCACACGTGTCGATAAAAATTCCACACCAAACAGCATCCCTTTAGTTGCTATTGGCAGCGGACTTTTGTGGTTTGGCTGGTATGGCTTTAATGCCGGCAGCGAGTTATGTGTCGATGCTGTTACAGCTATGGCATTCCTAAATACTGATATAGCCGCATCTTTCGCATTAGTAACATGGTTGGTAATAGAATGGGGCAGAAAAAGAAAACCAAAATTAGTTGGCGTGCTTACAGGCTCCATTGCCGGTTTAGCAACAATTACACCGTGTGCCGGATTCGTACCTGTGTGGGCTTCTCCTATCATAGGTATAATCGCCGGATTATGCTGCTATTTAGCTGTAGAATGGAAAAATGTCCGCCAATGGGATGACGCATTAGATGTTTGGGGCGTACATGGAGTAGGCGGATTTGTCGGAACAATATTGCTGGGCGTTTTCGCAACTACATCCGTAAATGCTAACGGCGCTGACGGACTTATTAACGGCACAGGTGTTTTCTTTATCAAAGAGCTGATAACCACAGTATTAGCCGCCGCTTATGGCTTTATATTTACCTATCTTATCCTGTGGCTTATCAATAAAATTACACCCGTCAGAATTAGCGAAAAAGAGGAAATAGAAGGTATAGATAGCTCTATTATGGGCGAAAAAGCTTATGATGAAGGCTGCCTGTAAATAGTAAATACATTCATAATACTTTTAAAGGTCGTAGGACTATGTCTATACGACCTTTTTTTAATATTATTGCTGCAACCGCTTCTTGAACACAGCGTCCATCAGCCTCAATAAAAAGTTTTCCAAATACCTATCGAGTATTCAAAGTTATTTGTAATTTCGCAAAATTTTTAATAAGCAGTCGTTATATAACAAATCTCATGAAAGTCATAATCTTCATATTCTTAGGAATTGTAGCAGGCATCTTAATGCGAAAATGGAATTTATCATGGGTCAATAAAACAATAACACCAATTATATGGCTGTTATTGTTTGAATTAGGATTGGAAGTCGGTAGTAATGACAACATAATTTCAGCACTGCCAACATTAGGTTTCGTAGCAGCTGTGATTGCAATAACAGCCACCGTAGGCAGCTGTCTCGCATCATCGGTACTTGCTAAGTGGATAGGTCTAAAAAGAAAAACAGATAAAAAAAATGCCAACACAAATATCGCTGACAGCAAAAAAACACACCCTCTAAAAGGCAGTCTCATCATATTATGTTTCTTTATAACAGGCATAATCATAGGACTTACCGGAATAATAAAAAACACAAACTTTATCGGCAAAGCAAGTACTTATACGCTATTACTGCTTATCCTTTGTGTAGGCATAAGCATTGGTCATAACAAAGATGTTTTTACA
>JALNXP010000060.1 GCA_023230285.1 Bacteroidales bacterium
TAAACCTGTCTAACTGTGCTTCAGGCAATGGATATGTACCTTCCTGTTCTATAGGATTTTGAGTTGCCAGCACAAAAAACGGCTCGTCAAGTTTATGTGTCTCGTTGCTTATTGTCACAGATTTTTCCTGCATAGCTTCAAGCAATGCCGACTGCGTTTTCGGCGGAGTCCTGTTAATCTCGTCAGCAAGGATGATATTGGCAAAAATAGGTCCTTTGTTTAACTTAAACTCACGATTTTTATCAAGAATTTCAGCACCCACGATATCGGACGGCATAAGGTCCGGAGTAAATTGTATTCTGTTAAAAGATAAGTTCAGAGCTTTAGCTATAGTGCTGACAAGCAACGTCTTAGCAAGTCCGGGGACACCTACCAACAAACCATGCCCTTTACTGAAAATTGCTATCAGTACGTCATCAATAACTTTATCTTGTCCAACGATAGTTTTACCTATCTCAACTTTAAGGTTATGATAAGCAGAAACAAAATCGTTAAAAACTTTTATATGATCTTTATTATCCATATTATTTTATTTATTAATCCATTTCGATAGAGCATCGCAGGTAACATAGCCATCTTTAATAAAAACATAAGTATTAGCCACTTTATTCTGCACCCACTTAGCTATAGCTTTAACCTTCTTTTCTTCTTCTGCAAGAGACTGAATTGTATTATAATCATCTTTCAGCGTTGCTTTATGTGGAACTGTTCTTGTCTTCAAATATACAAGGCGATAGGCTTCGAGATTATTTTTAGTGGTAATTTTAGTAGGGTGAGACAATTCACCGACATTTAATTTATCTATTACAAAAAACAAATCAGGGTCTTGATTATTCAGTTGATTAGCTTCGAACATAGAGCCGCCGGTGTATGAGTTTATTAAAAGTCCACCATTGATTTTACTTGGATCATCGGAGAATTTTTTGGCAGCAGCTTCAAAGGTCATAGAATCCGCATAAAAAACTTTATATACTGAATCGAGATAATTTTTAGCATTATATAATTCGTAAGGAGACACTTTAGGACGAATAAGGATGTGAAGAACATCGATATAATCGCCCTTTCTACTCAACATTTTAATTATGTGATAGCCGGCTTCAGTTTTAACGATTTCTGAGATTTCGCCATTTTTAAGTGCGAAGGCAGCAGCTTCAAAATCGGGATAAGTATCGCCGCGTCCTACTGTACCGATGGCACCACCTTGTGAAGCAGAGCCGGGGTCTTCGGAATACAACATCGCGAGAGTAGCAAAATCTTCGCCGGCAACTATCCTTTTTCTCAAATCGGCAATTTTATTGTATGCTTCTTCAAGTTCTGCAGACGACATCTTAGGCTGTTTCAAAATCTGACCTATTTCGTACTGAGTAGGTATTTCGGGGACTTCATCAAAAGAAAGATTATTATAATATTCTTTAACCTCTGATGGCGTGATTTTTGTATTTGCAGTGATGTTACCCTTAACCGTTTCCACTAACATTTGCTCCTTTATAGCCGTCCGAAACTCTTCCTTAATCTCAGGAACCGTCTTACCGTAAAACTTCTCAAACTTCTCTTTAGAACCAAACTGTGCAGTAAAATACCTAATCCTATTATCGAGTTCCATGTCAACAGCCGACTCATTAACTTCTACAGAATCGAGAGCCGCTTGCGTTACCAAAAGCTTCTGAAACAATAAATCATCTAAAACATCACACTTCGTAATATTGGGCATGTTAGACTTATACTGTTGATACATGTTTTCCAAATCAGACAACATTATCATTTCGCCACCGACAATAGCAATAACTTCATCAACAACTACTGCCTCGCTTTGTGCATTAAGCCGAAACGAAGAAACCATAATTATACTGATAAACAATATTTTATATACCAATTTCATTATTTATATATTTATTTAATAAATTTCAATAGCACTATTGTTATTGGCTGTTTTATACAACTCATTCTCCATAGATTTCAGCAACTGCTTTTTTCTCTTATTTATCAAAATACTTTTTATATCTCCAACAACAAGTTCTAAAGGAGCTACTGTTTCTGTCATTTTAAAATCTTTGATATAAATATAATAAAACACGTCAACATCTTTGTAATAAACGAACTGTCTACTATATAAAGTATTTTCATTATAATATTTCAAAGGCGATAATTCATTTATTATATTTTTATAATTACGCCATTTTGCACCATCAATATCATATTTTAATGCTTTTTCTTTGCAAAAAGTCTCCAACATCTGTAAAGTATCAAAATCTGAAGAAGCTAAAAGAGATTGAATAACAGCAGGACGCAAATTTCCCTGTTTTGTAATCACATACGAAAGCTGTATTACAGATTCCTGAAGCTCAAAATTACTCTGATTTTGAGCATAATAAGCTTCTATCTCTTTTTCAGTAACAACTGTATCTAAATTTTTGGCAACAACTTGACTTTCATAATCATATATAAGTAAAGATTGACGATAATCTTCGACAAGAGCGTCTATTTCGTGTTGGTCGGAAACATTATTCTCTTCCGCTTTTTTCAGTAAAAGCTGTCTCTTAATCCACGAATTTATATAAGACTGGAGCATTTCAGAACTATCCGAAACAGACATATTATGAGGAATAGCCTGCTGTATATCCGACAAATACAAATAGCTGCCGTATACTCTTGCAAGTGGCTTCTCTTTCGACTGTCTATTACTTATCAGCGAACAAGATGTCTGAAGCAATAAAGTAAAAATTATTACAGTAGCTATTATATATCTGCGCATAATTATTAGTAAATTTTCTTTAACTCTGTATAATTGATTTCAACAGGATATTTTGCTTTCAACTCTTTCAGCCACTGTGCTTCTAACTGACTTTGGTAGTCGGAAGTTACAAGCCCTCTACATTCCTCAAAAGATTTTTGAGCCGGAGGCAATATTTCATAGAATAATACAAAGTAATTTTTGCCACCGACTTTGACGATTTTAGAAAGACCAACTTCCCAATTTACAGCGGATAGAACTTCGGAGTCACCCACTTCAAAAGTTTTGTTCTCCATAGTAATCTGAAATGTTGGCTGATTTGTATTAATACTCTTAACCAATTCTTTATCGTCCATACCTTTCTTTGCCAACTTCAAGGCTTTTTTTGCAACCTCAGCATCAGCACATGTGAAAATAGTTGCTTTGGCTCTTTCTTTCCACTGATATTGAGATTTATTTTGCTCATAAAAATTCATCAAACCCGTAGTATCTTTAGCTGCAGCACTCCAAACAAGCTGGTCATTAACATTAAATAACAAGATACCGTCATGATATTCCTGCATCAACAATCTAAATTCCGGATATTTCTTCTCTAAATTTTTATTTTCAAGAGCAATTAATTCTTTGTTAACGAAAGCGGAATAACTCTTCTTAACCTCTGCTTCAGAATATTTAAAATTTTTATTTTTATATTCTTCCGTAAAATATTCGATAAAATCTTTCTGATAATAATCTTGTTTATTAAAAGAGAACAGCAACTTATTATTTTTCACTTCTATATTTGACAATTTTGTAGCATTTTTTTCTATTTCAGGTAATAATTCGTTGACATTTGCTACATTCTCTTTAAAATTATAATCTTTTTTCAATTTTGCCGTAAGCACTTCTACTTGTACTTTAGCTCTATCGCTTTGTGCAATTTTACGTTTGATGCCATCGAGTTCCTGTTCAAAGGAGCCTATTCCTTGTTTACCTTCGAGTTTTACTATATGGCAGCCATAAGCTGAAAAGAACGGTTTACTGATGTCGCCAATATTTTTAAGATTAAAAATTTGTTCGATAAAATTCGGTTCGATACGGCTGACGGTAAAGTTTGGAAGTTTGCCACCTGTTTTAGCAGTGCTGGGGTCTTCCGTAGTCTCTGTGGCGACAGTAGCAAAATCTTCACCTGCCATCAGGCGTGCATAAATCTGGTTAGCTTTATTAAGTACTTTAGCAGTATCTTCAGCTGTTTTGTTTGGAACTCTTAATATAATATGAGAAGCACTGCACTCGCCTATTGCCGGTCTTTTATCTGTAAGATAAATAAGATGATAACCGAATTGAGTTCTTACAGGCATCGAAATTTCACCGACTTCAAGTTTAAAAGCAACATGTTCAAACGGATAAATCATGTCAAAAGCAGAGAAAAAACCAAGGTCGCCTTTGTTTGCAGGGTATTGTCTGCCCTGAGTTTCTCTTTCTCTTGCCGACGGGTCGTCTGACAATTTATAGGCAAGCTCTGCAAAATCCTCGCCGGCTAATGCTCTTTTACGAATATCCATTATTTTGTTCCACGCCGATAGCGTATCTTCCCCGATAGCATATTCAGGAAGATTAACCAAAATATGACTTGCTCTCAAATCATATTGCATGTTATCATAAGCCTCCTTTATCAGCATATTAGTAGTCTCCTCATCAACAAGATAAGGCTTCGCCAACTGCTCTCTGTAACCATCAAGTTCTTTAATAAAAGCAGGGTCTTTATCTAAACCCATAGCCTCTGCTTCTTTAACCTTGAGCTTAAAATTAACAAACAAATTCATGTATTCATTAGGAGTTACCTTACTTGTAACATCATTACCAATACCATTGTTTTTGTTATACAATGAAACAAAATCATCAACAGGAACTTTTTCTCCGGCAATTGTAACAATTGTCTGCGAAAATGTTATACAAGATACGATAATTAAAATACTTGATAAGAAAAAGGATCTATAATTCATATTTAAAAAATTTAGTTATCACAAATAATTTTTAGAAACTGCAAAGATATAAAAAAATAATTTACTGACGGCGTATTAAAGTCACGCTTCCTCGCTTTATTAACGCCTCCGGCATTTTATAAAGTTTTATAGAAATATAATATACGTAAGTTGCTGTGGGTAAGGGATTTCCTTTCGTAGAATTGCCATCCCAACGAAAAGACTCAGAAGCATTGTTGCTCGACCAAACCCTTTGCCCCCACGAATTATATATCTGAAAATCAAAACTCTCTATGTCATCAATGTTCTCCGAATTATAATTCATAGGACCAAACAAACGATTAATCTCATTATCGGCACCCGCTATAAAAGCGTTTGGCATTACAATATCAGGATTAAGCGAAACAGGATTCGACCTGCCAAGCAGTAAAGTATCTTCATCGACAACAATACGCGCCTCAATCAACCACTTAACTGTGACGGCTACGCCTCCGGCATAATAAAAATCAAGGTCGTAATCACAATGATTATAGATGAAATCCTCTCTGCAATACTCAACAAAGTCGGGAGTACCGTCAACTGTTGCAGAACAAGACGAACTTTCAAATGTTTCACCAATAGTTTCATTTGTAGCCGGATTAGTGTACTCGCGTACTATGAAATGATTGAGAGGAATATTATAAGACAAATCAGCCCCAAGAGGCGAAAAACATAAGCGAAACATCTGATTATCAATACCTTCTTCACCCATCAAATATATTGACGACATATAAGCCGAATCTTGAAAAGATTCATTACAAGCATTTTTTGCAACAAGATAATAAGTGTAAACATCAGTTGCCTCTACAACATCTTCAAAAGATTGATACTTTGAATTTAAAGGAAACTTATCAATAACTGCAATAGTATCGGCAAGTAAATCACTATGCTGCTCGGTACTTCGCGGCTTTGTATACACAATATATTTGATGCCCGAAGACGGCATAGTATCCAAAACTGCTGTTATTACATTCTTTTTTGTGCTTTCATCATAGATTATGCTATACATATCAAGCCTATCGGGAGGATTCGCAATCTCATCAACATAAAAACTTTGAGAACAGGTAACTGAAGAATCTCCGATAGAATTGAAAGCTTTTAGCACACATGAATAATTACCGGCAGAATACGTAGAAATGTCATGATGATAAAAATATTTATTATCACTGTAAGATAAATCACTGCTTGTCAAATTAACTTGCTCCGACTGATTATCATCGGAGATTGTTAATTTATAACCGGAAATAGTGTTTCTTATGCAATGAGCATCGTTCCACGAAAAAATCAAAGTGTTACAACCATCAAACTCTATCGGATACAAAATCAGAGGCGTAAAAATATCTTCTTCCAAATTATAAACAGATTCCTGTCCGCAAGTATCGACAGCAATAATTGTATATTGCTCCGAATTGAAATTTCCGGTAGAGCAAAAATCAGATGAGATAGAGTAAGCTCTTTCATCACCGGAAACAATATCGAGAGTAAACCAAGAATAGTCGCCGTAAGTTTCAATTCTGTAATGCTCTACATCGCTGCTGCCGGAAGGAAGCCAGCTTACTACAAGCTCAGCATCATCAACAACTGTCAACCCAATAATGACAGGCTTTTCCGGATGATTTTCATCTTGATAATACTCATATTTAACTGCCGAAAAAGATTTTGAATTGACAATATACTGATTATCAGAGATATAATAATCTATGCGACTTTCATCACAATTAGAAATAGTAGAATCTATAATTGTGTTATTATCAGTGATATAAAAATCAAGTAATTGAAAATCAGCATTTTCATATTTACGCCAAACATATAATTTTTGATTTTCCGAAAATGGATAATTAGGACATGACAAAGTCGGATTTGATTGTGATTGATTACTTCTGTCTAATTTGAAATAAATAGCGCATAAAGTTGGAGAAGAATATGTAACTCCATCATAACCAATTAAATCAGCTCTAAAATAATATAAAGTATCAACAAGATTTATTTGTCCATAAACAAAAGAGCCGCTAAGCTCCGGATTATAATCAGTACGAATATGTCGCATATTATTGGCATTGTTTTCACTTGCAAAAACAACAAGACGTGCTGCATAAATACCATCATAATGCCAAGATATCCGCACTGAATCATCTGTACTATTTGGCTGAATATCAATCAAATCAGGCAAAGAGCTTTGACAAAATACAAATATCGGACACATAACGATGGCGATATAAAGCAGTATTTTTTTCATACGTCTAATTTATTTTTACAGGCTTAAAGCCCACGTCTTTCGACAGAAACACCCATGAGGTTAATTTCAATAGCATCATGGGTGTTTCACAAGATAAAAGTCAGAATTATCTGGCAATTATAACTTTAGCAGTCTTCATCACTTCCGACTGATATATTTTGAACAAATATGTTCCATTCGGCAAATCGGAAACGTTGATACCTATATTATTTTCATTAGGAGCTACAACATTCATAATTTTACCGTTTAGATCATATATTTCGATTTTATTTATCGAAGAATTCGCTTTAATATTGATTACATCATTAGCGGGGACAGGGAAAATTTCGAGAGTTTCCTTATCGAAGTCGTTGATAGACAGATAAACTGTGATATAATCATTTTTCATCATATAGTCGTTACCGAACTCATTAGTTACCGACAAACTGACATCGAAAGAGCCTGCAATGTTGTAAGTTACGGAAGGATTTTGCTCTGTACTTGCAGCCGGTTCGCCGCCTTCAAAAGTCCATTCCCAACTTGTAGGTGTATTAGTCGACAAGTCTGTAAAATGTATAACGAAATTTTCGCCAATATTAGTATTATCGGCTTCAAAATCAGCGACAGGCGGAGTTGGCATTGGAGTTACGGTAATGTAATTAACTTTGGTTTCGACATCATTACCGCCTTCGTTAGTAGCGATGAGAGTTACGTCATAAGTACCGGCTTCGTTGTAAGTCACAGTCGGATTTTGTGCTGTACTTGTAGAAGGGCTGCCGCCTTCAAAAGTCCATGTCCAGCTTGTAGGTGCATTAGTCGACAGGTCGGTAAATGTAACTGAGGCACCTTCGACAACAGTAGTTTCATCAGCTTCAAAGTCAGCGACAGGAGCTGCGATTCCGCCCTCACATTCTATGGTAGCAGCCCAGCCGTTGCCGGTAACAGATACATCGGAATGGAATTTGAAGGTAAGTGCGCCATCAGCGGCAGTAGAAGTAAAAGGTCCCGGCAAAGAAGTGCCGCAGAACTTTCCAAGCAACGGCGATGATGTAGAAGAGCCGTCATAAATCTGAAGATAGTCATAATTACAGCCGGAATTTACTTCAACATCAAATTCAGTAAAAGCAACAGTCAAAGCAGCTCCGGTAGTTGCCGGCGTGAAAGTCATCGTCAAATCTTCTCCACTGCCATAACCGGCATTAGGACCGCCGGTATCATAAAAAGAAGCACCACAGACAGCAAATGAGCCGTTCTGCATTAAATGCTGATTCGTTACTACTATATAATTTTCTTTGTTCAGTGTACGTGTTTCTATGCCGTCAGTAATTGTAAGTGTTACGTCAAAAGAGCCGACATTAGAATAAACCACTGATGGGTTTTGTGCTGTACTTGTAGAAGGATTACCGCCTTCAAAGCTCCATTCATAAGATATAGGGTTTTGTGAAAACGAGCCGTCTGTAAAAATCACTGTTGCACCGGCAGCAATGTTAGTATTATTAGCGGTAAAATTCACAGTCATACCGGAATAATTAAACTGTACATCTTGAATAACCTTTTCACCATCAGCAACAGTAACAGTTCTAACTTCGGTATCATATCCGAGAGCAGTATAAGTCAGTGTATAAGTGCCGGCTTTTATTGGACGGACATAATAGCCGTTGCCAGCGTTTGAATACACCTGCGTTTCCGTATTATCATGACCTTCGATAAGAACTTCACAAGCAACAGGATTACCGGTATCGGCATCAGTACAAGTACCATGAATACCATACAGACCTTCCTCGATAAAATTTAACAACGAGCGATAATTATAATTCCAAAAAGACGGCAAAGTAGAACCGGAAGGATTTTTTGTGTCACTGATTTCAAGAGTAAACTCTCTACAATGACAAAAATAATTTGTAAAATCCTGACGGCTGCCGGTAGTTTGATACCACGCATAACCGTTAGTGATGCCGTTATTCAGATATGTCATATAAGAAGAGTTATAAACATGCGTTGTGTCGGCATACGCTCTACAGACCATTCGCCACCACGCATCGTCTGCATGTAAAGCCGACTTGGTATCCCACGGATAATTACAAACTTCCGCACCTCCATGAAGATTAGCTCCTAACACCAAAAAGTTATCTAATTGAAAATCCATAAAAGCAATTGTCTCCGGCTGCCATGCTTCACCATCAGGATGGTCGCCGTAGATAAAATCTTTAAAATTTCTATTGATGTCAACAGAATTTGCATTATAACGAGTAGCTCCGTTGACAGTATTGTTGCCACCATGATAAGTACCGTCAGGATTTGCAAGCGGACAAATCCACACAACCATATTATCAAGAATGTTGGTAATTCTATCATCAGAGCCGTAATTGGAAGTCAGATAATCTATCAATCTAAGCATCAAAACATAGCCTACGGTTTCATCACCGTGCATGGTAGAAGTATAAAGAACACTCGATTTAGCATTTGGATTGACACCGCTTGTAAGTTTACAAAACAAAATATCTCTATTTTGAACGGATGTGCCGATGTTTACAAGTTCGCATATATCAGGATAATCGGTAGCGAATTGGTTCATCATGGCAATGTACGCATCATAAGTAGGGTAAGTATTCCAGTCTAAAGTAGCTTTAGAATAAACAGCATCTACATCAAACATCTCTACAATCTCCATCATAGAAGGAGGTGTCAGAATAGTAGGCTCATAACCGAAATCAAGAAAAGCATTAAATTCACGCTCGTTAGCATAAGCAGTCACAACGCCACCATTATAACTGTCAATAGAAATTACAGTATTTAACTTTTGTAATTCGCCGGCATCATTCAAGTTAAAAGAGAAATATGCTTCTCCACGTTTACTAAAATCAAAATAATTCTGATTGCTCTGTGCGCTGACAATGCCACAAAACAATACAGCAAATATCACAATAAAAAATAATCTTTTTTTCATATATTTTTATTTAACGATTAACTTAATCGTATTTTTAGTTCTATTTGTTTCAACTGCTACTGTATAGCTTCCTGCCGGCAAATTGGAAACGTCAATATTGCTATTCGGCTGAATATTAGACAATTGGATACATTTGTGTCCATTTATATCATATATGATTATATGATTTATGACATCGTTGCCGGAGATTGTAATTTTGCCGTCAGTCGGGTTTGGATACAAAGCAATTGCGTTATCAACTTGTTCATTGATGCCTACATTAGGAACTGAGGCGCAACTTTCATTGCTAAAAGCACTTTCGTAGCCTTCGTAATACGCTGTTGCCTTGTAGCAATGTTCGTCAAAATCCGGCATAACATCTAAATATTCTAATACATTGTTCGGTAGTGTATCAATTGCGACATCATCTCTATACAAGATGAAATCAACTAAATAAGTGTTATAATTTTCCCAAGAGACATACAAAGTCTTGTTACCTGAAAACACTGCTGTAAGATTTATCGGGTTAAAAAGCACCGGTGCAGTTGGAGCTGCCAAGACTGCGATGCACCCCAATGTAGCCTCTGCAAAACGTTTACACTGTTCAAAATTGTTGACACTCGGACCGATAAGGTCGTTTGTGGTATGAATATAAGGGCTGTAATTATCGACATCTTCAAAAGGGAAGATACCCATATAACCATTATTATTAAAAGAAGTATGGTCACTGTCGCCGGAAGAGAAGTATTTATGTTCGACAGCCATATCAGGATAATAAACATTGCAGAAATTCATATAATAATTCGCCAAAGGTTCAGCGGAGTTTGGATAAATCATATCAATATGGATGTCATCACCGGCGAGAAGATAGCCTGACATATCTATATTGAAATAGCCTAAGATGTCGGCACTCACTGAAGCGCAATACAAAGCGAATT
>JALNXP010000061.1 GCA_023230285.1 Bacteroidales bacterium
AATCTCCGGGCAGGAAGCCGAGACTTTCGCCGGCTTCAACAGCGGGACGTGTCAGGACTATTCTACGCACTTCTTTGTTCTTCAACGCCCTGACAGCTAAAGCCACTGCCGTAAACGTTTTACCGGTGCCGGCAGGACCTATCGCAAAAACCATATCATTATTTTCGATAGCTTTAACCATCGCACGCTGATTCTTAGTGCGAGCATTTATCATATTCCCATTACGACCATATAAAATAATATCGTTATTATTATTGATGTCGGCTTCAGCAAGTTTCTGTTCCATTGCAAGACATTCAACCAAATCCTTTTCTTTAATGGCACCAAAATTGTCAAGCTGTAGCAACAACATGTCAACATATTTCTCAAAATTCAGTCTGTCTGCCTCTTTCCCTATTATCTTTATAAATTCGCCGCGGGCAATAATCTTCAACTCAGGAAACATCTCCTGCATCTTGCGCAAATACACATTGTTAACGCCATAAACATCAACAGGATTATAATTTGAAAGACTGATGATACTTTCTTCCATTTATCTACTCTATATAAAAATTTTTATTACTTTTGTAAACTGAATACAAAGGTATATGTTTTTTTTATTTTAAACAGCATTAATGAATAAAAATATTATAACATTAACTACTGATTTTGGAACAGCAAGTCATTATACAGCTGCTCTAAAGGGAAGTATTTTATCTTTATCTCCTGATATTAATATTGTTGATATTTCTCATAATATATCTTTGTATAATTTTAAAGAAGCTGCATTTGCCATAAAGAATTCTTATTCTGCATTTCCGGAGGGTACAGTGCATATTATAGGAATTAACACTGAATTGTCTATTCAAACGCCGCCTGTTGTGATATTACAAGACGGTCATTATTTTATATGCACCGATAACGGTCTTTTTTCTTTAATTTTTGACAATGTTCCGGAAAGAATATATGAGATAATTAATTGGGAAGCATTAACAAATCGTACTTTCATTGCTAAAGATTTATTTGTTCCGGTAGCAGTTATGATAGCAGAGGGTAATGATTTCAGCAAATTGGTTGTTGAGCGTGATTGTCTGAAAAACAAATTTATAGCATTAAAGCCGACAATAAGAAACGATGAGCTCAAAGGGACTGTTATATATGTAGATAATTATGAAAATTTCATCGTCAACATTACAGAGGAGCAGTTTAAAGATTTTGTCGGCAACAATAAGTTTGAGATATCTACAATTTCGCGACACAGCAGGATACATAAGATATCACGAACATACTCCGATGTGCAGTGTGAAGGCAAGTTGTTAGCACTTTTCGGCACTCACGGCTATTTAGAAATAGCGATGTACAAATCCACAGCAGCGAGTTTGTTGGGTATTTCTGTAGATTCAACAATAATAGTCAGAAAATTATAATTTGTCACACCATTTTAACAACAGTAATTCCGTCTCCTCCCAACTCAATGCGTTCATCACCGACAAAAGCGACTTCTTTCACAGAGTGCAGATAGTCGCGTACAATTTTTCTCAAGATACCGTTTCCGCGTCCATGTAAGATGCTAAAGTTCGCGATATGCAGCATAATAGCATCATCTACATATTTTTTCACTGCATCGACAGCCTCGTCTGCGCGATAGCCGCGTACATCTAAAGTTGTCGAGAAGTTAAATGCTCGCTCGTTAATTTCTTGCACTAAAGAACTTACAGCCACATAACTTTGCGGCTTTTGATTTTGAGCTTTCACGGCTGCCGCTGATGCCACCATCAAATTATCAAGTTTCATAATCATATTTATGCTGCCGAAATTAACTTTAGCCTTGTCGCCATGAATTTCTACTATCTCCCCCACTTCGTCAAAATTCAACGCCTTAACCATGCTGCCAACTTTTAAAATCTTTGGCTTATCGTCTTTTTTATTCACTTCTTTCTGTAAAGGGAAGTCTTTTTTCAGCTTTTCAAAATTAGAATTTTTAGACTTCAAATCCTTAATCTCGTTTTCATCAGCAGTCACCTCTTTAGTTTTCTTCTTATCGGATTTATTTATCTTTTCTAAATCTTGACGGATTTTTTTCGGTATTTTAATTTCATTTTTATCGGTTGAATTAGCATTTTGCGTTGTATCTTGCGGTGTTTCCAACATTTCTGTCACTGCCTTGTCTAATTCGCGCCTTATCTGTTTAGTCTTTTCTTTTTCCGCCTGTGCCGTTCTAATTTCCTGAATTGCATTTTCTATTTTCTGATTTGCCGATTTAAGAATGTTGGCTGCTTCGATTTTGGCATTGCGGATAATTTCTTTTTTGTTCGTCTCGATTTGCTCTAATTGAGAGGTATATTTATCTATAATCTCCTTCAAAAAGCCATCTGCGATATGCAATTCTTTTTTATCTTTTTCGATTTGAATTTTTTCTATTTCCATTTCCTGCAATTGTCTTTCAAATTGTATTTGAGAAAAGGAAGATTTAGATGCAGCTTTTTCCAATATTTCCTCAGGAAATTTAGCGCGTTTAGCTATTTCAAAAGTATAAGAGCTTCCGGGTTTACCCACTCTGAGTTCAAAAAGCGGCATAATATTTTCCGTATCGAAGAGCATAGCGGCGTTTTGAAGTCCGGGCAGTTCTTGAGCCAACTTTTTGATGCTGCCGTAGTGAGTAGTAATGACACCCTTCACATGTAGTTCGCACAATTTTTCGAGTGTAGCTTCTGATATTGCGCCGCCAAGCAGCGGCTCTGTTCCTGTACCGAACTCATCTATCAAAATTAGCGAGCTGTCGCCGGAATTTTCGAGAAAAAATTTAAGATTTTTCAAATGCGAAGTATATGTACTCAAGTCATTTTCAATAGATTGTTCATCACCAATGTCAATAAATATATCTGAAAACACTCCTATTTCAGAATTTTCACTGACGGGAACAAGCAACCCGCATTGCATCATATATTGAACAACAGCAACTGTTTTCAGTGCGATAGACTTACCACCCGCATTAGGACCGGAGACTACTACAATACGATTAACCTCATCAAGTTTGATATTTAGCGGGACGACACTTCTATTTTGCGCTTTTAAAGACAAATACAGCAAAGGGTGTTGAGCTTTCACCAAGTTGATATTGGGAACATCTAACAATACCGGTTTTACTCCGGCTATTTTAATTGCAAAATTTGCCTTAGCCTGAAGAAAATCAAGGTAAGACAGATAGTTGCACATGTTAATCAAATTAGGTATGTCGGGACGAATTTGTTGTGTCAGTGTTTTTAAAATTCTGAATATTTCTTGTTTTTCCTCAACATAGAGGTCTCTCACATTATTATTAATATCGAAAACTTCATCGGGTTCTATATATACAGTTTGCCCTGTAGCAGAGGTGTCATGGATAAAACCTCTCACGCTCCGTTTATTCGCTGCCGGCATCGGAATAACGGCACGACCGTTACGCACACTGATTTCGCAATCGTCTTTAACCAAGCCGGAAGATTTCATCGACTTTAAGATAACAGCTATTTGCTTGTCGATACGCGATTGTTCACTGATAATTTTTCTCCTTATCTCATATAATTTTGCAGATGCATTATCTTTGATAACACCTTTATCATCAACGATAGTATTTATCACATTCATCAATTTAACCTCATTAAAATCGTAATGCCAGAAATCATAAATCAGAGGGAAAACATCTTTTTTATCTCTAAAATAGCTGATACAGGCATGGAAAGCTTCAAGAGTCGACTTAAAATCGGGCAAAGTTTCCGGTTCTATCACCGTACCTTCGGTAGATATTCTGAGGATTTCATCTATACACTCGTTATATTCATGCAATGGAAAAGGAGAATAAAATAATATTGCCTGCCGGATGCTTTCAGTTTCGGACAACATTCTTGAAATGTCGTCAAAATCAGTAGAAAAATTGATTGCTTCGACAAGTCGTCTTCCGCCCGGAGTAAAGCATTCAGCAGCAACAGTCTGTCTAATTATATCAAATCCTATTTTATTTTCAAAAAAATTCGGATATATCATTATATATATTTTTTGCAAAGTTACATTATCTTTTTAATATATATAAGTTAAAACTTCATTATTATAAAATTTTGCCTGCCTGTATTTTTTTTGAAAAACTTAGTGTATCTTTGCACGTTAAAATTTCGACATTTTATGATTAGATTATCAATTGAAGGAATTGTTAAAAACGACAAATATACTGAATCAGCAGCTATTATTCTGCGGGAGACAGATGGCGACAGAAAACTTCCTATAGTTATCAGTATGCTTGAGATGCAGTCAATAGCTATGGCTTTTAAAGGAGCAGTCGCTCCACGTCCGTTAACGCACGACCTTTTCGCCAATTATTTACGTACGACAGGCGTAAGAGTTGAAAATATATACATCAAAAAACATATAAAAGGATTATTTTTTGCTGACATTAATTTCGTCAATAAAAGCAATCACAAAAAGACTTTAGACTCTCGTACTTCTGACGCAATAGCCATGGCTCTGCGCTTTAATGCTCCTATTTTTTGCAGTGAAGCCGTTATAGACGAAGCCGGCATGTCGTTTTATGATGATGATTTCGACATAAGTGATGATGACAGAATCAATAACGGCACGACAAAAGAAGATGTTAACGATATATCCAATATTGATGATGCTTCTTCAGATACGATGAGTTTAAGTGAAATAGAACAAAAAATGCAGGAAGCCATCAATAGGGAAGATTATGGTGCAGCTTCAAAATATAGAGATTTAAGAAACAAAAAACTTCAATCATGATTAATTTTAAATTTTTCTCAAAGCCCTTAGTAAAAACTTTAGTATACGCAGTATCGGCTCTATGTATTGTTATAGTGTTGATTGGCATGTTCAAAGTGTCCTCTGTAAAAAGTGTTGCACAAGAAGGACAACAAAGCACGGTATTATCGCAGGGAGCGAACGATCCTGCTATTGTCAGCGACAGCACGGAAATTTCATTTACAGAAACGCCGGAAGAAGTATCAACATCAAAAACTTATACGAATCAAGAGTTATTAGAAACTATTAATTCGGCGGAGACACATATTACGCTGAAAGGTATACTCAGAGCTATCCTTGGAATTGCCGTTGTTTTGTTTATTGCATGGCTTTTCAGCACTAATCGAAAGGCTATAAAATGGAAATATGTATTTAGCGCTCTTTTACTGCAACTTGTCATTGCAGTATGTATTCTTTACGTACCATTTGTTTCGACTTGCATTGAATATGTAGGAAAAATCTTTGTATACATCAACAAATCAGCAACTGCAGGCATACAATTTCTGTTTGCAGACTTTGCGGACCAGTCGAAAAGCGGTTATGTATTTGCTTTCAGTATATTACCGACCATCATATTTTTCTCGGCTCTCACGAGTATATTATTTCATTGGGGCATCATTCAATTTATAGTCAAGTGGTTAGGCAAGTTTTTCTCTAAAGTGATGGGGCTTACCGGCGTAGAGAGTTTATCGCTTGCAGGCAATATATTTTTGGGTCAGACAGAGGCTCCGCTTGTTGTTAAACGTTATTTGCCGCGTGTCAAAGATTCTGAGATATTTATGGTGATGGTTGGCGGCATGGCAACTATGGCAGGAGGTGTTCTCGCTTCTTATATTTCGATGTTAGGTGGTACAGACCCTGAATTACAAGTTGCATTTGCCAAACATTTACTTACAGCTTCCGTGATGGCAGCACCGGCTGCTGTCGTAATCGGCAGAATTGTCGTCCCCGCTTCCGAAGGTAAAGCCGAAGAAGTTGTACTCGAAAAAGAGACTACAAAAAATAATATTTTAGACGTTATCGCCAACGGTGCTATCGAAGGAATGAGACTTGCCGTCAACGTAGCTACTATGTTATTGGTGTTCATAGCTTTAATTGCCTTGATAAACTACGCCTTTGAAATCATAGGCTCATGGACAAGAATTAATGAATGGATAAGTAGCAGCACACCTTATAAATCTTTATCTCTTGAATTTATAGTTGGCTATGCCATGTCTCCTATAATGTGGCTCATTGGCGTTCCTTCCTGCGACATGGTAGAAGTAGGACAGCTGCTCGGAATAAAGACTATAGTCAACGAATTTGTAGGCTATGACACTCTTAAAAACATGCTTGCAGCCGGAGCTTTACAGCCTAAGTCTATAATCATGTCTATTTACATATTATGCGGCTTCGCAAACTTCAGCTCCATAGGAATACAAATCGGCGGCATCGGCTCTTTAGCTCCAAACAAACGCCCTCTACTCGCAAAATACGGCATCAGAGCTTTAATAGTCGCTGCAAGTACCGCTCTGCTTTCCGCTATCATTATGGGCATGTTGCTAGGCTAATTTTTAACAATAATCCGAAATGAAACAGTATTTAGAATTATTAGATAAAATATTGACGGAAGGAGTTGTCCGCGATGACCGCACCGGCACCGGCACAAAAGGCATCTTCGGCTACCAGATGCGTTTTAACCTGCAAGACGGCTTCCCTTTACTTACCACAAAAAGACTGCATCTGAAATCTATAATATACGAACTGCTGTGGTTCTTAAAAGGCGACACCAACATAAAGTATCTAAATGAAAATAATGTCAGTATATGGAACGAATGGGCTGATGCAAACGGCGACCTTGGTCCTGTTTACGGCGCTCAATGGCGGTCGTGGAAATCTTCAGACGGCAAAACTATTGACCAAATATCCGAAGTCGTCAACTCGCTGAAAAACAATCCTTATTCACGAAGACATATAGTCTCCGCATGGAATGTCGGCGACATAGACAAAATGGCTCTTCCACCTTGTCATCTCATGTTCCAATTTTATGTGGCAAACAACAAACTTTCGTGTATGCTCTATCAGCGCAGTTGCGATGTCTTCCTCGGCGTGCCTTTCAACATAGCTTCTTACGCACTGCTAACTATGATGATGGCGCAAGTTACAGGCTATCAACCCGGCGAATTTGTACACACTCTCGGCGATGCTCATATCTATCTCAACCATATAGAACAATGTAAACTGCAACTCTCGCGTCAGCCTTTTGCTCTACCTCAAATGATTATCAACCCTGAGGTAAAATCCATCTTCGATTTTAAATACGAAGATTTCTCTCTTGTCAACTATCAATATCATCCGCATATAAAAGGTGTAGTTGCTGTGTAACAGCGACCACGCGAACAATTACAGACATGTAACACCGAAGGGTGTATAGAACTGTGTTTCATTTATTTACGATATTTTTTTGTACGAAAATACGGCTATAAAAAACATCATAATACTGTAAGCCGTCAAGCATATTGTGTCCGGTATTATATTATAGAAAGAACTACCTTTCAATAGTATCATACGGATAACCTTCATCAAATACGCAAAAGGATTAAGATAGTTCACATATTTTACCCAAGACGGCATTGTCTCTATAGGAGTAAAAATTCCTGATAATATGATAAAAGTAAGGAAAAAGAAAAATGTAAAAAACATAACCTGCTGCTGACTATGCGAGATAGAAGCCAAAAACAGCCCTAAACTCAACACACATATCAAATATATTGAAGTGTACAGCAGTAATGTCCAAAAACTGCCTAAGAAAGGCATATTAAAGAAAAACTTTCCTATGAACAAGCCTATTACAAATTCCACTATTCCTATAATCCAGAACGGGATTAACTTACCTGCAATGAACTGATATTTTTTGATAGCGGTAACATTAATCTGAGTTATATTTCCAAGTTCTTTCTCTTTGACAAAGTTGAGAGCCGCGATAAACAAGCCGACCAAACTAACCAGAATAACCAGCAAACCGGGGAACATAAATATTTTGTAATCCAACAAATCATTATACCAATAAGAATATGTACAATTAATTTTTCCCATGTTTTCAGCTTCCGGATAACGCTGTATTACAATATCTTCATTAAAATCTCCTATAATATAACGAGAATAGTTATTGACTAAAAAAGCTGTTGTTCCATTTACAGCATCTATCAGCAGTTGTAACTTTGGGCTATTACTCTCTTCCAAGTCCTGCTCAAAATGTTTAGGTATAACTACCACCAAATGTACCTCTCCGCGAGTCAGCAAAGTTTGAGCTTCGTCTATCGAATTTTCATAATCTATTAAAGAATAAAAAGGAGATGCCGACATTAAATTAACCAATTTGGAAGATGTTTGTGTTTTATCATAATCTACAACTGCGAAATTGACATTTCCCATTTCTAAATTAGCAGCATAAATAAGGATAACCAATTGTGCAAAAGGAGCTATAATCATCAAACTCAACAAAGCTTTATCTCTGAATATCTGTATAAATTCTTTTTGTATTATGTAAAAAATTGTCCTCATATTTTAATCCAATCTATCTTTAATACTTTTGATATTCACAAACACCAAGACTATTATCATCACCAATAAGATCGAAAAATCTTTAATAACGTCCATCAATCCACCACCTTTAAGCATTATAGTTTTTATAGCATCTAAATAATATTTAGCCGGCAAAATATCCGCAATAATTTGAAGAAACATCGGCATATTTTCGAGAGGGAATATAAATCCGGACAGCAACAAAGTAGGCAGCATAAGTACAACCAACGACAGTGTCATGGCTATTTCCATTGTTTTAGTAAAATTAGACACCCATAATCCTAATAACAAAGCGATTATAACAAAACACAATGTAAGGATGACGACATCGAACACGCTGCCTCGGAAAGGCACGCCAAACAAGAAATATCCTAATAAAAATATAATGGCAGAGCAAATTACAGAAAGGAATACATAAGGCACTAATTTGCCCAATATAAGTTGAGAAGATTTTAGCGGTGTCACCAAAAGAACTTCCATGGAGCCGAATTCTTTTTCGCGGGTGATAGACACCGAGGTCATAATTGCGCATATCAGCATAAGAATAAAAGCTATGGTTCCGGGTACATACATATACGCTCCCTTCAGTTCGTTATTGAACATCATTCTCGGCTCAACAACAATCTCCATAGATTCTCGCCCTTCGAAAAACATAGAGCGTTGAAAATCTTCGACTATAGCTTGAATATAACCTATTAATATAGTTGCGGTATTAGGGTCAGAAGCATCAGCAATGATTTGCATGTTTGCGATGCCTTCTCGTTCTATCTTTTCGGCGAAATCTTCTTGAAACACAATAACCATCAGCACTTTACCGTCTTTAAACGCCGCATCTATATCTCCACTGTAAGCATTAGACATAAAAGAATTATTTTTATCTGCCACAGTTTTATTATCATTAGCAAGTTTGAAACAATTTTCTTCTATAAAATAGCCGGAGGCTAAAATGTCGTTCTTAAGTTGCTGAGTAACATTATCATTAGAATAATCGAGAAAGGCAATTTTAGCATTTTTGATTTCATTTGAGACTATATATCCAAAGATAATGACAAGAACTACCGGTAAGCCGATTAATATTGTCAGTGTTCGCACATCTCTGAAAATGTGTAAAAACTCTTTTTTTACGAAGGCAAAAAATCTTTTCATGAGTGTTTACGATTTACAATTTTCAGAAATACCTCGTCCATATTACTTGCATTATATATAGTTTTCAGTTCTTTCGGCGAATTTTCGACTATAATTTTGCCATCATTCATAATGCAAAGTCGGTTACAATATTCGGCTTCGTCCATATAATGTGTTGTCACAAAGACAGTTACGCCATTATTAGCAGCTTGATATATAAGTTCCCAGAAGCGTCGGCGGGTCAGCGGGTCAACGCCGCCGGTAGGTTCATCAAGAAAAACTATTTCAGGGCTGTGCATGTTAGCTATCGTAAAAGCCAACTTTTGTTTCCACCCTACCGGCAAACTGCCAACAATAGTATCCATCAAAGACATCATGTCCAAACTTTCGAGCAAACGTACCGTAGCTTCTTTGATTTGCGCCCGAGACATTCTATATATTCCGCCGAAAAACCGGAAATTCTCCTTCACAGTAAGGTCATCATAAAGAGAAAACTTCTGGCTCATATAGCCTATTTTCAACTTGATTTTTTCCCTGTATTTGTTAAAATCCAAATGTGCTATAGTAACTTCTCCCGATGTAGGCAAAGATATGCCGCACAATATTTTCATGGCAGTAGTTTTCCCTGCGCCATTAGCACCGAGAAACCCGTATATTTCACCTTTATATACCTTAAACGAAAGATTGTCGTTAGCCACAAAGTTTCCAAACTTTTTATACAGATTTTTCACTTCTATAACTACTTCTCTTTCCATGTCAGTAACTTTATTTATTGGCTTTATAATTAAGATGTATATAACAATCTTCTATATTAGGGGCGACTTTTTCAACCGACAGCACATTTATTTTCGATGATATAAGATAAGACGAAATCACATTTTCCGAAACTGCATTTGAAGCAGGTGTAAGGTGAATAGAATCTCCGAAGAGATACACAAGGTAAGTTTTCTCCCATTCTTTCAGATGCTGCAAAGTTTCACTTACATTATCGACTTGTATTGCGAAGACATTTTTTTCAAAATGAGAAATGATATTTTGTGGAGATTCTTCGCCCATAATTGTTCCATTTTGCATAAGAGCTATTCTGTCGCAGCGGCTTGCCTCGTCCATATATGGTGTTGAAGCTATTATTGTCATGCCATCGTGACGCAATTTATCTATCATATCCCAGAACTCTTTTCGTGACACAGCATCTACACCGGTAGTCGGTTCATCGAGAAAAAGCAGGTCCGGCTTATGAATAAGAGCGCAGCACAATGCCAACTTTTGTTTCATTCCGCCCGACAGTTGTCCGGCGCGTCTATTCTTGAACGGTGCAAGTTGCTCATAAATATCCTTTATC
>JALNXP010000062.1 GCA_023230285.1 Bacteroidales bacterium
CACTCTGTTCCCATTTTTTTCTGGAGAAGATTTCCATGAAACCCAGGGCGGTAATGGGATGCTGCCTTGTCTTTGAAGTGGTGGTGATTGGCTGTTGCATGATGATCGATGTGTTTCCCTATCCTAAAAGCATTTCCACGTTTATGGCTCCGCTTCTCGTCATAGCACCTGCAATGTTCATCTTGCCATTGTTTATGCATGTTTCCTTGCTTTCCGGCCTATATATTCTGTATGCATTTCTTGAAATGCATGTAAAACCATTCCGAAACGCTCAAATTGATCTGTTTTCCGGGTTGATCGGTCTTTTGTTCGGCATCCTTGTCGCGTTTACCATCACGAATTTCCGGGTGAGGGAAGGGATTGCCAAAAACCAATACAAGCGGCTTTCCACGATGGACCAATTGACGGGATTGTACAATCGGGCGACCATCGTGGATCTGATGACCAAAGCTTTTGCCACTCAAAGCGACGAACCCGAGAAGGTGTTCGTGTTGATCGATTTGGACGATTTCAAACGGGTCAACGACCAATGGGGGCACCAGACGGGAGATTTCGTTCTGGAGCGGGTGGGAGCCATACTCCGTGAGTGTTTCGGCAAGGGGGACGCCATCGGTCGTTCCGGCGGCGACGAATTCATGATTCTTGTCGCGCGGAAATTATCGCGTCATGATCTGGTACTTCTGCTGGATGACGTCGAAGCACGGGTGATCGGCATCCTTGCCGAGAGAGGCGAACAAGTTTCCTGCAGTATCGGCGTCATCATATGGGATGGCATTTCTACGTTTTCCGAAATGTTCAGATATGCCGATGAAGCACTGTATAGTGCCAAACGCAACGGAAGAAGTTGTATTGTAGTCGAGAAAGCGTCCGACCGCAGGACCGATGAAGCGGAGCAGAAACCGACATTGTTCTCTCTATGAGATTGTTTTACTTCTTCAGTGCGGCAAGATTTCGAAGGATTGAAACCATATAATAATTCAGGTGCATCGTATAGGTATTGATGATTTCCTTTTTGTCTTCCCTAAGGATTGCCTGCAGAATCTGGTGGTGCTGAACGTAGGTTTCTTTCCACGTTTGATCATATGTACCGCTGAGTACCGCATTGTACATACTGATTCTGTATGCATCTTGAAAGATGGATGTAAGCAGGCGAATCAATCGGCTGTTGCCGGAGTTCTTGATGAAAAAAGTGTGAAAATCCATGTCTGTCCGGCATAGAGCAAACATATCTTTTTCTTGTGATTGTTCAGTTAATTGCTTCAGGTGTGTGTCATTTTCCATCAATGCAGAGAGATCAATTCGATCCAAGTATTCAATCGTTACGATGGGTTCAATCATTTTCCGTATACTAAACACTTCCCTGACGTCCTGCGTTGTGAGTTTTGATACAAACAACCCGTGTCGTGGCTTTGCTTCAACGAGATGCTCTGATTGCAACAGTAGCAACGCCTCCCTGAATGGCGTTTTTCCGACATCGAGTTTCTCGAGGATCTTTTTCTCATCGATACATGCTCCTGGTAGGATTTCACAGTTGAGGATCTTTGTTTTCAAATATGTATATGCGTAAGTTTGGAGGCTGGTGTCTTTCTTTTTGCCCATCGTCAATGAACTTCCATTTTTTCAGTGTATGATTCCTTGTGCAGGTTGTCAATTTTTACCGAGTCTATTCAGTAGTACCATAAGGTTGTGCGCTGATTGCGTCGCACAGATACAAGGATCGGGCTTGCTGATGCATTCCAGACTAAGTGTCTCCGTGTATCCTGTTTTTTCGAGTGCATCGATGAATGGTATGAACGGAAAGTGTCCGTGTCCCACATACCATCGATCGCTATCAGCCACATGTACATGCCCGATCTCCTTTCCTGCTTGTAGGACCGAGTCCTCAATGTTGGATTCCTCAATGTTCATATGAAACGTGTCCAGATGAAGTTTCAGGAACGGAGAAGGAATGCGTTTGAGGAATTCCAGCCCTTCTTGTACCGTATTGAGATAATCTGTTTCGTATCGGTTAATCAATTCAATGACTAGCGTCACTTGGTGTTCGGCCGCCGTTTCTACGCATTGCTCCATGCTTGTGAGCAAATGCCGTTCGAAAGAAACTTTGCTCGTGCAATCGCGGATATTACCACGAAGTAATCCGATGATAACCACTGCATGCGGGTATGTCGCTGCGTGCAGAATGTGTCCTTTGACCCGTTCTACGGCCAATGCTCGAATCTGAGAATCGTCGTTAGAGAGAGACAAATGATCTATACTGTATGCTTCTCCTGTTCCGATCGAACTCACGTCCAACCCATTTTCGTCAAGTAATTGATGAAGATTCTGTTGATCAATGAGGGAGGAATCCCTCAGATGGAGTTCCACATTACGGAACCCACATCGTCTGATTAAGGGAAATGTTGTGCGAAAAGATCCTTGGAACACGAAAGGGGAGCTTATTCCTGTAACCGTTGGAGTCGCCGTTACTGCTGTTCGCATGTGTCCATCTCCTTGTGGTCGATTCCTTGAAGCTCCATTATTGGACCTTCCTGACCGGTCACGTTGATATCTTCCAAAAGAAGATCCCTGACATTTGCGATGAATATCCCTTTTTTTGCGCATGGCGAAAGATCCGCCATCATGGCGGGGTACATGGGTTTTGCATCGTCTGAGAAAAGAATGGAAATGTGTCGCATGGAAATCTGCTCAATCTTTGCTTCTGGAAGCCCGTAGATGAAACACGCCGCAACCTCACAGTTTTCTGCCCGAATGTCGTTGAATTCGAGATTCCGTACCGAAGGAGTCCTATCATCTACCGGAAGAGGTGTTTTACTGGATACGTACGTACTGTGCCCATCAGGATCACAACACCAGTAAAACGAGTTGACGACAAAGGGTGTGAGAACGCCTTCCATTCGGATGTATTCGAAGTGAATGTTGTCGATGACTGCCGCCTTTCCCCTTCCCCTACGGGTTTTAATACGTAATCCCCGATCCGTATGGAGAAATTCACATTCTGTGACATGCACGTCATGTACCCCAGCCGCCATTTCACTGCCAATAGTCACCGCTCCATGGCCGTTTTCCATTCTGCAATGCCTGATCTCGATATTTTGGGATGGTACATGATAAGTGTCTCCCATATAGTATTTGCCTGACTTGATTGCGACACAATCGTCCCCAAGGGAGAAGTCGCATCCAAGGAGTGTCAAGTCATCAACGGACTCAGGGTCGATCCCGTCGGTGTTTGGTGACACTTTGGGGTTTCTGACAGTTAAGTTGACCCATTGGGTATGGTCACTGAAATATGGATGAAGGTTCCATGCCGGGCTGTTTTGAAACGTCAGACCTTGCACGAGGACATCAGAACAACGGTTGAGAAAGACAAGACGTGGACGGAAACCACCATCCGTTTTGATTCTCCCATCGTTTTTCCACCAATTGTCGAAACCCGCATTTCCATCCACGATTCCTTGTCCCGAGATCGTTACGTGGGAGACACCGATGCCGGTGAATATGGACGCAAAACAGTCGAGCGGATTTCCCTCCCATGATGCGAACAGACAGTCACCCTTGCCGTCGGTGCGTTCAACGCACCCGGGGAGGAGCGGGAATTTTTCCCTGTCTGTGAATGCGGAGATCCTTGCTCCCGCGTCAATATCAAGGAACAGTCCGCTTTTCAGAAAGATGCTGCCTGTATGGTATACTCCATAAGGAATCCATACCCTTCCTCCGGCGGGGCAGCAGGCAATGGCTGCCTGAATGGCCGGTGTATCGTCATGAACGCCATCTCCTTTGGCTCCAAACTTCCGCACGTCAAGTGTGACGGTTTCCTTTTCCGTAGTGAAGGAATAGGAAAGTGTTGTCCCATCAAAAAGGACGATCGTGATCGAATATGATGTCTGCGGAAGAAGATCATAAATGGTGTCAACAACATGTCTGCTTTGCCGAATGAATACTCCATCAAGGAAAATGCGATAGGGATCTTGCATTTCGAAGAACGCGGCATTCTCAAGTTCAAATACGAAAAAGCGTGATCGTACGGCCACTTCACGCAATATCACACAACTCATCCTTTCACCCCTCCGGCAGCAATGCCATCAACGAAAGAATCCTGCGCGAGGAAGAAGACGACCAAGGATGGTAACAACGTGACGACCGACATGGCAAGCACTTTGTTCCATTCGAATCCATTCTCGGCATCCATCAGAAGCCTGAGACCAAGGGCGGCCGGATATTTCTCCACAGAATTGACGTAGATAAGAGGTCCTTGGAAGTCATTGGACGACCACATGAACTGAAAGAGCATACAGGAGACAATGGCAGGTTTCGTCAGTGGTGCGATAACGTAATACAACCGTTGAAGGGAGTTGCAACCGTCAAGATATGCTGCTTCTTCCAGATTATGGGGAAGAGTTCGCATAAACTGAACCAACACAAAGACAAAATATGTGTCCACGGCAAAGAAACTGGGAACGATGAGAGGCAGATAGGAATCAAGCCAGTGCATCTTATTAAACAAAATGAACTGCGGAACATTCAGTACGACTTGTGGAAGAAACAATGTTGAAATACAGATCGAATAAAGTAAGTTCTTCATGCGGAAGGAGAATCTGGTGAACGCATATGCCGTGAGTACTGCAGACAGTACGGTGCCGATGACTTTGGGAATGACAAATCGGTACGTGTTCAGCATGTACCACCCGTATTGATAGTTCGTTGCAAACCATCCCGACGTATAAGCCTTGAACGTAGGGTGCTTGGCGAGGATTCCGATGGACGAAAAAATCTCCGCGTTATTTGCCTTGAAAGAGGAACCTACCATCCACAACATGGGATACAGCATGAAGAATCCTACGATGATTAGGATACCGTAACGAATTGCCGGCAGCGACTTTCTGGCGAGATGCTTGACATTCATATTATTCTCCTATTTTTGATCTTCGTCGTAGTAGACCCAACGCTTCTGGCTGGCAAACGCAATGATGGTGAGAACTGCAACGATGATGAACAATAGCCAAGCAAGTGCGCTTGCCATGCCCATGTTGTAGGTCTTGAATGCATTTTGATAGATGAGCAGGGAGATGAGTGTGGTTGATCCCATCGGCCCTCCTGCCGTGATGATGTACGGACCGTTGAATTCCTGGAACGCTGCGCAGATTTGCGTCACTAGGTTGTAGAAGATAATCGGCGTGATCAACGGAATCGTGATATGGAAGAATTGTTGGCGTCTGTTCGCCCCGTCGATTGATGCAGCCTCGTACAATTCTGTAGGAACTCCCTTCAATGCAGCGAGAAAGATCACCATGGCTGATCCGAATTGCCAGACTCTGAGTAGGCAAATGACCAACAAAGTATACCGTGCATCTCCAAGCCAGTTGACTTTGGGAATGTTGAAAATCTGCCCTACTTGGTTGATCAAGCCATCATCCTGCCACAAAAACTGCCATAGGACGGAAATCGCCACAGATCCCCCAAGAATTGAGGGGACATAGTAGGCTGTCCGGAAAAACTTAATCCCTTTCAGTTTGTAGTTAAGTACTGAAGCGATAAACAACGCGAAAACGAGCTTCAGGGGAACCGTCAGCAATGCAAATCGGGAGGTGACACCGAACGAATTCATGTATTTGGGTGATTGGAAGATCGTCGTATAGTTCTTCAGTCCAACAAATCTAAGGTTTGTATTGAACAGATTGTAGTTGGTAAAGCTATAAAATGCGGTTGCAAGAATCGGATAGAGTTTGAATACCGCGAATCCGATCATCCATGGGAGAAGATAGAGATAACCGGTATTTCTCCCCATCCCGAGGTTTTTTTTGTGGGAGTCTATTGCTTTACGATCGTTTCTTTTCATGGTTATTTTCCTTTTGGGGGCATAAAGTAGATGTTTCCTTCTATTTCCTTTCGTATAAGGATGTCGAGCGTACGGGAGGCAAAATCTTCGTCATGAGACGATTGGTACATACAGAATGGGAGATATAGTGCACTGTCTAGCAAATTGAGCCTAATGGCCTTGAGAATGGCGAACGTGAGGAGTTTCGATGGTGTTTCCTTGAGCGACATGACGCATGTACGGAGTAGGTCGATAATCGTACGTCGGTATTCGTACAGCTCCTCGTCCGTATGTTCCAAAATGTTCACCAACGTCAAGGCAGAAATATCCGTATGTGTTTTTATGTATGTTTTCTTGATCTCGTTGACCAACAAGGGGTATCGTTCCTTCGTTTCATATGAGCTCTCGTATGCCATGAGGAATGGGTAATCCACATTAGGATGCAAAACGACAGGAATTCTCTGAACGAGATGAAGAAACCTTTCTTTTTCGTTTGTTGGGCGGACAGTAAGACCAAACATCCCCAAAAGACCTTCGGGAAGTGTATCATGAGAGTTGCAGTACGCTGAAACCTCAGACGCGTTGAGTAATCCTTCTATCACGACGGAAAGAACAAGAGTGTATTCCAGTTCACTCGTAGGCGCATGTCTCAAGAACAGGGGGAAAAAACTTTCTGGTGTGCATGGCAGGTTCTCCGGATTCTGTCCGGAGAACCTGTACTCATATTTCTCAGTAAGGATTTGACGCATAGACGGAATTGATTGAATCGACAAGATAGGAAGCGAGTTTCCCGCTATCTTCCCCGTTGCTCAAGCGTTCAAAGACTTCGTAGTATACGCCAGTACTGTCTTTCAATTCGGAATTCTCGAAGTTCGGATCAAGTGAGAACCCGCCATAGTTTGAAACGAGCTGGTTTCCTTCAAACGTGAGTCCTTTCAGCATGCCAAGGTCTTTGAGTGTCTTAACTGCTGCTTTGTTGGCGAGCATGCCACGTTCAGTGCTGCAAATTTTCACGCCTTCTGGATCGGAGGTGAGGAATTCGATCAACTTCGCCGCCGCCGCTTTATGCTTGGAATTCTCCGTAATTGCGAAGCATTGGGTAACCTTCGTCAGAGCAGCTTTGTATGAACCAAGATCAGGTGGGAACTGTCCCATGACAAATTCTTGATTTTCGCCCAGCGCATTAGCCATCTTCGCTTGTGCCGAATCCCATTCGTAAAATCCGGCATATTTCCCGGTAATCCACTTTGGGTTCTTTTCCACAACGGTAGCGCCGTCTCCTTTCATTTGCGCGATTGACGGAAGTACATGTCCGGTTTCAAGACTGTTAATCCAGTCTAGTCCTTCTTTGACTTCAGCGACGCTGTAATTTACCTGATTGTTCGCGGCCCATGGTTTGCCATATTTCGATTCAAGATAATACAACATCAACAACATTCGCTCGTATTCGTAAAGTGACATCGGATAGTAATCGTCTCCAAGTTTTTCTTTGAACACCTTACCCGCGGTCATGATTTCGGCGAATGAAGAGGGAACGGATAATCCTGCTTTGTCAAAGGTCGTCTTATTCCACCAGAATACTTTGCCCGTCATCCCTACAGGAAGGGATTGCATCTTGCCCGCAACCATTCCCTGGTCTAGCGTCGCTTGATCATAGTTTTCAAGATGCAGAATGTCCGCATAGTTTCTCAGATCGGCGAACTTTGATCCATCCGCGGAAAATTGATACATCCAGTTCCAGTTGATTTGCATCACGTCCGGTGCCGTACCGCCGCTAAGCTGGATGGCGCATTTCTCTGTCCAACCATCCCAAGCACCATATTCGGCTTTCACCGTAATATTGGGGTACTTCTTCATGAATGCGTCGATTGCTTCCAGTGTTGCTTTGTGGCGGCTGTCACCACCCCACCAACTGAACCGAAGTTCTTCTTTTTCGTTCGAATCAAATGCCGTTGAATCCGTTGTCGTTTCCGCTTCTTTCGCCCCGTTCGCGCCTACGGTTCCGAGCAAGAGTACAAGGACACAACAAACCACCATGATTTTTTTCATGTTAACCTCCTATTGTTTTTCCCAAAGCATCTGCTTTGATACAAGAGAAAATTATATTCAGTTCTGATTATTTTTGCAATAAAAATATTTTAAAACTTTTATAATGACATATTTATATTATAGTGTGAATTTATGGGATATATTGACAAATTGAAAAGAATGACATTTTATATGGTCTATAGAAAAACTATTGGAGAGAAGCTTCAGTGATGGATAACCGAATCACACCATATCAAATGCTGTCGGAACGGATGGCTCGTTCAATTATCAGAAGAGCAGACGTAGAATTAACAGATTACACCTATGTTACAGGACTTGGCCTGGAATGCGTTGGCAGATGCGCTTCCGCCCTGCATCACGAGGAATGGTGGACTTGGGTCGGAGAATGGTTTGGCCACTTCCTTCATGAAAATGGAGAACTTGATGGCTATTCCATTGAAGAATACAGTTTCGATCAATTGAGTCCGGGGAAATGCTTTTTCCATTTGTATCAGGTTACGGGAAATCCGAAGTACAAAATAGCGATGGACATCATGTATCAACAGATTCTCACGCAACCAAGAACGCAAAGCGGTGGATTCTGGCACAAGAAAATTTATCCGAACCAGATGTGGCTTGATGGATTGTATATGTATGGAACGTTTCTTATGCAATATGCATCCCTGTATGGCGATTTTCCCCATGCCGTTCGTGAAATGGTGTTCCAATTCGATTTGATGTATGAGAAAGCGCTCAATTCTCGAAACGGTTTGTTGTATCATGCGTGGGATGAATCAAGAAAAATGCCTTGGAGCGACATCCATACAGGTTGTTCCTCCTGTGTATGGGGAAGAGCAGAAGGATGGTACTGCATGGCGTTGGTCGAAGTCCTTGACCTGATCCCCGAAACAAAAGAGTTTTCTGCGCCACGTGCTCGCCTTATCGAACTGTCCAATCGCCTTGCCCAAGCTTTATTTGCCGTCCAGGATGATGAAAGTGGCCTGTGGTATCAGGTTCTTGATCAAGGTGGAAGGATGTACAATTATCTCGAGACGTCTGCTTCGACAATGTTCGTTTATTTCCTTTTCCATATGGTCCATCGGGGGTATGCGTATCATCCTGAAATTGTTCGAAAAGCTGCTTGGATGGGATGGAAAGGTCTACTGAAATACAAGGTAACGAGCGATGAAGATGGAGAACTTCACATGAAGGATATTTGCAAAGGGGCGGGAGTAGGACAATATGCCCTTGATAAACCCTATCGTGACGGTACCTACGAGTACTACACAGAACGGGAACCTAAAGTCATGGATAACCCTCAGGGAACCGGTGTGTTTATCCTTGCGGCTTTGGAAGTAGCGCAAGAACCGGTCAATGGTATGGAGAAAAGTCCAGAAAGTCTCCGTTGATGAACCTGTTTATGTTTTTTGTACCCATAACATTGGGAATTTGGATTGCATATCATCTTCAGAGATCTAGAACCTGAATTCCCTGTTCTGGATATAATTGTTTGTGGTTTTTTATTGTTTGGAAATAAGTTGGGGGACTGGGCCCCATTCCCGAACCGAAAAGGAAGCGGGGCCGGTCATTCCGTCCGGTCCCGTGATCCGCTCAGCTTTTCTTCACGATCGGTATCCAGATTTCGAACTCTTGATTCAGGGAATTCCCGTTGCTAAGGTACCGTTCGATATCCGGAGCATCGCCGAATTCATATCCTGAGGACGGCAACCACTCACTCATTACTTGTCGGTACAGGGCGTGGATGGTATCGGGCATTCGTCCTCTGCCTGGGAAAATCGCCCATGTTGCGGAAGGTACGGACATCGTTCGCAACCCCGCGGGTCCGGGCCCTTCCGATGCCGCGGCGATGGCATATTCGATATGGTCGGCATCCGTCCCGCTACAAATACCCAACAATCCTTTCGGTTCTTTCCCAATGAGGGCGCATATCCGTTCCAGACTTCCATCCCGTGTCGCTTTGTCCCAGAATTTCGGGATGCTTGAGAAACTTTCCTTTGATTCCTTTCCTGTCGCGAAAGAAATCCCGACGACCGAGAACGACGGTTTCGTTTCGATACGATACTCCATTCCATACGCTCCTTGTATGCTCATGACGAATGTGATGGGGAAATAGGCTTTCAGCGCCATTCCCTCCCTGCGCGAAGCGGAAGGCGTCACGCCGTGCAGGTTCCTGAACGCCCGGTTGAACGCCGTCGGCGACCCATATCCGTATCGCAACGCGACATCCAACACTTTGTCCCCCGCCCGTAAGTCAAAGGCAGCCTTCGTAAGCTGACGCCTGCGGATGTACTCGGAAAGCGGGACATCCGCAATATAGGCGAACATACGAAGGAAATGATACGTAGAGCAGCCGGCGATCGTCGCGGCTTTTTCATAGGAAATATCATCGTCAAGGTGCGCTTCGATGTAGGCGACCGCTTCGTTCAACCTGTCGATCCATCCCTTCATGGTAACTCCTCCTCCTTCTGTACATCAGTATGGATGTTGCCAGCATACAAATCCTCTCTTCCTTTGCACAATAATGCGAGATATGCCTATAATGGGTATTTCGGGGTTTTTCCTGATGATTCGGTGGTGACGGCAGCGCTCTTTTTCGGTGAGGGTCGGGCGCCAACCGTGGAATTTCTCATCTGGGGTTTCGGATGTCTTTTGTTGTTGTTTCACGAGCTACCGGTAATTTACCTTGGCTGTATCGTCCACATCTCCTCGATGTTTCTGATCGAATATATGAAGATGAGTTTCCTTCTCCGTACAGAATCGCCACCTTTTTTGTTTTTACCGGTCATCAGCAATAAACGTTTCCTTATTGTGCCTTGTTTCTTTCCTACAATGATTAACGCAATGACAAGCGAAAAACAGGACTATTGATTTTGATATATACTGATAGCTGTACATCTATAAAACTGTGATAATCGATTG
>JALNXP010000063.1 GCA_023230285.1 Bacteroidales bacterium
ATATAGGCGTGTTCGGCATATTCTCTAATATAGTAATAGCTTCGTATTATTGCTATATAGAAAGCTAGACGATGACGTATGCTTATTTCTCTGTCGCCGGAACTTTTCGCGGCATGTCGGAAGGTATGGTGTCACAATTCTTTGATAATTACTTAGACTTGTCTATATCTACAACCGGCATACCTTACGAAGCCGTCTTCTTTTATATAGTTTGCTTAGTACTTAACATCTGGATACTTAGCCGCGGATTGCAAAAAGGTGTCGAAAAAGTGGCTAAAATAGGAATGCCACTGCTGATATTGTTCGGAATATTCTTGTCTGTTAAAGCTATAACAATTAAAGCCGGACATCAAAATGCTATCTGCGATGGAGTAGTGGGGCTTAACTTTTTATGGACACCACAATATTCGTCTTTGGCAGATCCTAAGGTGTGGCTCGCTGCAGCCGGACAGATATTTTTTACACTCTCTCTCGGAATGGGCTGCGTGCAATGCTATTCTTCTTACCTGAAACGTAAAGATGACATCGTCCTGAGCTCTTTGACAACCGGATTTACTAACGAGTTTTGCGAAATCGTTATCGGCAGTGCCGTGATAATCCCTATCTCGGTAGGCTATTTCGGAATAGATAAGGTCGTGGAGCTGGCAAGTTTCGGCGGCTTTGGATTAGGCTTCAGGTCAATGCCTTACCTGTTTAGTAATTGGGGACCGATTATGGGCGCTTTCGCAGGTGTCGCTTTCTTCGGATTGCTGTTCTTTGCCGGCATAACTTCTTCATTGGCAATGGGTTCACCTATTATCGCTTTCTTTAAAGATGGCTTCTCTATCAGCAGAAAAAAAGCCTCTGTCTTGCTCGGCATTATTATCTTCATCTATGGACTGCCTACGGTACTGTTTTTCAAAAAAGGCGTGTTCGACGAATATGACTATTGGGGTGGCACCGTAGCTTTATTTGTCTTTGCCATGCTCGAATCAGTGATTTTCTCTTGGGGATTGGGTTTGAAAAAAGGATGGAATGTAATAAGAGAAGGTGCTGAGTTAAACCTGCCTTCCGTGTTTAAACTATTTATTAAATACGTTACACCTGTTTTGTTGATAGTGATATTCTTAGCAGCCATGTTTAAGCCTAAAAATGATGATTGGTCATCGATTGGCTTTAAAGGTTGGGAACTCGATAAAACAAGTATCGTAGGAGAATTGAAACATAAAGACATCGGTCCTAATGGTAAGTGGTTTAGTAATACATTCTATTCTGAAATAACAGGTGTCGTAGATGCTGTTATCCAAAATGATAAAAAATGTGATGTCTTTATATCTAATGAAAATACTTCAGAACAATATTCTTTCAATAATGCAATTCCAATCGTAAAAGTCAATGATACTGTTACTTACGGCGATGAATTGTGTAAAGGTAAAATTGTTAATACAGTGTTTTATAGCGATTTTACCCGAATTATTCTGTTAATACTTTTTGTGATGATATGTCTGTTAGTGAAAAAAGCAGATAGAAATATTATTAAACGTAGATTATTTAATTCCGAAAAATAAAGTAATGAATACATCAGCTCTTATTTTAATGCTCTCAATTCAAATTGCAGTTACGGCTATTACAATTTGGCTGTATATTAAAATGGTTGTGTCCGGTAAAAAAAAATCCGATAGCTAATTATATATTTATTTAGAAAACAACTGTATTTCAATTTTTTGATTACCTTTGCATCATGACTATATCAATTGTAATACTATTAATTATAGTAGGAATAATTTTACTTCTTTTGGAGGTATTGGTGCTGCCGGGCGGAATTGCCGGCATTATAGGACTTTTAGTTATTGCTTTTGCAATATGGCAGGCTTTTGTGATGAGTACGACAACAGGGGTTATTGTGCTTGTGGCAACTTTAGTCGTTTCTGTAACCATGGCTGCTATTGCCCTTAAATATAAAACATGGTCTAAAATATCTTTGAATACTGAAATAGACGGCAAAACTAATGTCGTTTTAGATACTGATATTAAAATTGGTGATAAAGGTGTCGCTGTTTCTCGCTTGGCTCCAATGGGGAAAGCACAGTTTAACGGAAAGTATTTTGAAGTGGCTACTCTTGGCGAGTTTGTTGACCACACTACTGAAATAGAAGTTATTAAAATAGATGGAAATAAAATTATTGTTAAACAAATAAATTAAATTATTATGCAAATAGGACTTATTATCGGAATTATTATTGCCTGTATCTTTTTATTGTGGTTCATTTTATACATTATTCCATTGGGATTGTGGTTTACAGCACTGCTTTCGGGCGTGAAAATATCTTTGTTGCAACTGATATTTATGCGATGGAGAAAGGTTCCACCTAAGGTTATTGTCCAAAATATGATAGCCTCAACTAAAGCCGGTCTTAAATTGAATAGAAATGACCTCGAAGCACATTATCTCGCAGGCGGCAACGTTCAAAGAGTGGTGAATGCACTGATTTCTGCCGATAAAGCTAATATGGGTCTCGATTTTAAAACAGCAACAGCTATTGACCTCGCCGGTCGTGATGTGTTCGAGGCTGTGCAGATGTCGGTGAATCCTAAAGTTATCAATACACCTCCGGTTTCTGCAGTGGCAAAAGATGGCATTCAGTTGATATGCCTCGCACGCGTTACTGTAAGAGCCAATATACGTCAACTCGTCGGCGGCGCAGGCGAAGATACTATACTCGCAAGAGTGGGAGAGGGCATAGTGACCTCTATCGGCTCCGCTAAATCTCATAAAGAAGTTCTCGAAAACCCCGATTCTATATCAAAAGTCGTGCTGTCTAAAGGACTTGACTCCGGTACAGCCTTCGAAATATTGTCAATAGATATTGCCGACATTGATGTTGGTAAAAATATAGGCGCAGTCTTGCAAATGGACCAAGCTAATGCTGATAAAAATATCGCTCAGGCTAAAGCTGAAGAAAGACGTGCCATGGCTATCGCCGCTGAACAGGAAATGAAAGCTCATGCTCAAGAAGCTCGTGCTAAAGTTATATTAGCTGAAGCTGAAATACCTTTGGCTATAGCCGATTCCTTCAGGTCTGGAAACCTCGGCGTTATGGATTATTATAAGTTCCAAAATATACAGGCAGATACTAAAATGCGAGAATCTATAGCCGAACCTTTAGCCTCTAATAATAATATTATAAAAAAACCACATCCTGAAAAGTAAATAATCTATTTTTTATCTTACTTTTGCAGCATGAATGAAATGATTTTAATTTTAGATTTTGGCTCACAATATACACAGCTGATAGCGAGAAGGTTACGCGAGTTGTGCGTGTATTGCGAAATTTATCCTTATAGTAAATTAACTCCGGATTTGCTCGAAAAGTTGTCCCCAAAAGGTGTTATCTTGTCGGGAAGCCCTTTCTCTGTGAAAAGTGCTGATGCTCCTAAAATAGATTTGTCGCTGCTGAAAAGTGCTTATCCTGTACTCGGCGTTTGCTATGGCGCTCAACTGATGGCTCAAACTTTCGGCGGCAACGTGCAGCCGTCAAAAACTCGTGAATATGGACGCTCTTTATTGACTTATGTCGACAAATCTGATGCTCTGCTTAAAGGTATGTCCGATAATTCTCAAGTGTGGATGTCTCATGGTGATACTATCACCAATGTACCCGATAACTTTAAAATTATCGCCGCTACTCCTACTGTAGCTGTTGCCGGATTTCATGTCAGCGGCGAAAATACTTACGGCATCCAATTTCACCCCGAAGTATTTCACTCCACAGAGGGAATGGTGCTGCTCAAAAATTTTGTAAGCAACATCTGTAAATGCTCCTGTAACTGGACACCGGCTTCTTTTGTAGATACCACAGTCGCAGAGTTGAAAACTAAATTAAAAGACGATAAAGTTGTACTCGGATTGTCCGGCGGCGTGGATTCTTCTGTTGCTGCAATGCTACTCCATAAAGCTATCGGCGATAACCTTACCTGCATTTTTGTAGACAACGGCTTGCTTCGAAAAAATGAGTTCTCTGATGTCCTCGATTCTTATAAAAATATGGGACTTAATGTTAAAGGTGTAGATGCTAAAGATAGATTTTTGACGGCTTTGTCCGGAATTACAGCCCCCGAAGCTAAACGCAAAGCTATAGGTAAGACATTTATCGAAGTATTTGATGCAGAAGCTAATAGAATAGAAAATGTTAAATGGCTCGCTCAAGGTACTATATATCCGGATGTTATAGAGTCCGTCTCTGTAAAAGGTCCATCGGCAACTATAAAATCTCATCATAATGTCGGTGGCTTGCCTGACCACATGAAACTTAAAATTGTGGAACCACTACGTAATCTGTTTAAAGATGAAGTACGTAAAGTCGGAACATCGTTGAATATGCCGCAACATCTACTTAAACGCCACCCATTCCCGGGTCCGGGTCTCGGCATACGTATTCTTGGCGAAGTGTCTGCCGATAGAGTGAAAATATTACAAGATGTTGACGACATCTTTGTGAACGGACTGAGGAATTATAACCTCTACGACACCGTATGGCAGGCTTTCGCAGTTCTGTTGCCCGTAAAGTCTGTCGGCGTGATGGGTGACGAAAAAACTTACGAAAATGTAGTCGCCCTGAGAGCTGTCGGCTCTACTGACGGCATGACTGCCGACTGGTCTCATCTGCCTTATGATTTCCTCGCTCAAATGTCTAACGATATTATCAATAATGTGAAAGGCGTTAATAGAGTGGTGTACGACATCAGCTCTAAACCACCCGCAACTATTGAATGGGAATAAATATATTATGATGAATAAGTTTTTTGTCGCAGTTATACTGCTTTTGTCTTTTACAACTTGTGCCTTCGCACAAGTTGTAGAGGATTCGCAATTTAATGCCAACCTGACTAAATCTGAAGATGTCAGATGGATTGATGACGACTTCTATTATCTTCACTCCGTAGGCGTTAAACAAACAATGTATTCAATATCAAAGCTATACAATGTTTCAATTGATGATATACTTAAAGATAATAATCTCTCGTCTACAGCAATTAACACAGGACAATTATTGAAAATAAGAGCTAAAGATATTGATCGCTCTAAGTATGAAACTAAAGCAATAACTCATGCTGTGACGGAAATTGTTGATACTGCGAATTTTATCTATATAAAAATTATTCCTAAAGAAACTCTTTACCATCTGAGCCATGAATATGGCGTGTCTATCGATGAAATCAAAAGTGCAAATAATGGATTAGTTGAAGGCTTGAAAGCCGGTACTACTGTTAAAATTCCTAAGAAACAAAAGTTGTTGCCGGAAGTTGCAAACATAGATACGGCGAATGCTGTTGCACAAAAAATTACCGATACCATAACTGCCGTAGTGACAAATGTTGTGAATGAAAATATTGTTGCTGCTAATGCTCCCGATACACTTGTCACTTTTATTGAACATAAGGTAAGCGCATACGATAACTTGGCTTCATTAGCAAAAACTTATTCTATAACTGCTGAAGATATTATAAAATATAATCCTAAGGCGGCTCGTAAACTCAAGAAGAATATGATGCTTAGAATACCTGTGTATGAAATTCTTGATAAAGTAGACGAAATCGTAAGCGATATACCGAATGCAGTTGTAGAACAAAATGCCGATAAAGAAAATAGAAAGCAAATACTTAATCCTAAAGGCTTGCCATGTAATAAGGTAGGAAGAAAATTGAATGTGGCTTTGCTGATGCCTCTTTATTATAAAGACGTTGCTACATTAGAAGTTAGTAATGAAAATGGTAATATTATTTCCGGCAGCCAAAAACCTTTTAAGTTTATACATTATTATCAAGGCGCTCTTATCGCATTAGATTCTCTTGCAAAGCAAGGTCTTGACGTAGAGTTGTTTGTGTATGATGTTGATGAAACACAATCTTCTGCGGAAAAAATTGTCAGAGAAAATTCTTTGAAAAATATAGACCTTATTGTGGGACCTTTTTATAAATATCCTTACAGAATAATTTGTGATTATGCTAAATCACTTGATATACCTATCGTTAACCCTACAACGACTACTGCTGTATATGATTGTTCGGAAATGTCTTTTAAATATACCACAGATGATAAAACAATGCTCACATATATAGCAAATTATATATTGGTAAATTATCCTAAAGCTAATATTATCATATATACTAAAGATACTCCCGATGAAAAACTTGCTGAAAATATAGTTTTTGTAAAAGAAAGAATTACTAAAGCTATTCCTGAGAAAATTAAATATCAAAATCTTGAACTGTATAATTTTTTAGTGAAAGTTTCAGCTGCCGATACAACTTTAAATGAAGGTGAATTATTTGATACTCTGATAGTTGAAAATAGAGTGTTTACAAAAAATCAACTATTGAACAATGTTTTGGATTATACGACAATTAATAATACCATTAAATTTTTTGATTATTCCGTTGATGGAGTTGGCGGCTATGATAAATATATGAGTATCAATCGCCCTAATGTAGTTATCAGCTTTGCGGAAGATAATTCCGGCGTTTTGGATAATATATCACGTTTGAGCGGACTTTCAGATAAATATGACGTACATTTGTTCGGACAGCCTTCGTGGATAACCAAAGAGCTGGATTATACGGCAATAGACAATGTTGACCTGCACTTGTGCATTAATGGCATTATTGATTATAACAAGCAGTCTACCAACGAGTTCATCAATAAATTCTCCGGTCGGTTTATAACGGAGCCAAACAGATTTGCATATCTTGGCTTTGACTCGTTTTACTTTTTTGTAAATATGCTTTATCGTTTTGATAAAGATTTTCCACGTTATATATCTGCAATTCATTATTCAGGCTTATGTTCGTCAGTGTTTTTTAATAAAACGGATGAGAAACTTGGTTATGAAAATTTTTCATCAGGAATATACAAAATTGACGATTATGAGTGGAAGTTGTTGCCGAGCGATGATTATATCTGGAACAACATTTCTGTAGATTTAGAAACTTATATTGATAATTGTGACAATTAAATATAATTCGTCTAAAGCATGTTGTTGTCAGCAAAACTGAAGTAGTTGTCGGAGGCAACTACTAAATGGTCAATTACTTGTATGTCCATTACTTCAGCAGCTTCTTTGATTTTACGTGTCAGCATTTTATCTTGCTCGCTGGGGGTAATATTGCCTGAAGGGTGGTTGTGACACAATACTATCGATGATGCTAAAGTGTCGATAGCACCTTTTAAAATTCTTTTCATATCTATTGCTGTGGCATGAACCCCGCCTTGTCCTACTTTCTCCTTTTTTATAACTTGAAGGCTGCGAGAGAGAAATAATACCCAAAATTCTTCATACTTGTTGAAACCTATTATAGGGCGGATAAGCGAATATATCTTGGCACTTGTATTATAGGTTTTGCTTTTTATTTCGGAAGTGTTGCTACAGCGTAAACCTAATTCAAATGCTGCAACAATTTTTACTGCTTTGGCAATTCCTATGCCTTTGTGCTTGGTTAATCCCGCAATGTCGGCATGCAGCATCTCGCGTAAACTGTTGTCATTTTCGTACAATAACTTTTGCGATAATTCTAAAGCATTTTCATCTTTGCTGCCTGAACCAACTAAAATCGCTAATAACTCTACATTCGTCAATGATTTAACTCCTTGCTCAACCACTTTCTCTCTCGGTCTGTCTTCGTTTGCTAAAGATTTTATTTTTAAAATACTCATTGTTTTTATTTATAATCGTAAAAAATAGAAAAACGTTCCACTGTATTCATAAAAAGTTTTGAAAAATATAGGACATTTTGAATTTTTCGTGATTAAAGAAATAAAAATTTGTATAAATGAAAAAAGAATATTCAAATGTAGAATTATTAGACTTGCTAAAGTCGGAGAATTTAAGCGTAGCTTACACCTACTTATATGACAGCGTGTATCCGTTTTTGCGTAATTTTGTGATTTTCAATAATGGAGTGGATATGGATGCGGAAGATGTTTTTCAAGATGCCTTATTAATTTTGGAGACAAAGATAAAGAATGGCTTCGCATTTTATTGCTCTGTCGGAACCATCGTTTATAATGTGGGGAAAAAACTTTGGATAGATAAGTTGCGGCAGCAGGCAAAATCCGGAATAAAAGTTAGAGATATAATTTTGGATAATTTGTTGAATGAAGCAGAAGTTGAATATAGATTGGCGGAGTTGCAAAATCAGCGTGAAAGATTATTGAATAAACATTTTGACAGACAATCACAATCTTGTATAAACATACTAAAACTTTACATGAAAGGTGTAAAATCAGATGATATTGCAAAAAAATTAGGCTACTCGGGTGGAGGAGACTACGTGCGAAAAAGAATGCATCAATGTAAACAAAAATTGTTGGCATTGATGAAACAAGATCCGGAGTATGGCGACTTATTTAATTGAACAAGTCAGGCTAAACCTTCTTAAGAATAACTTCAGGCTTAGTGTCTACATAGTCAACGATGACGGAAGCTTTATCTCGTTCAGGATTTAGTTGTATGACAGCTTCAGATACAGGATCTTCGATGAATCTTTGTATTGCACGGTGCAAAGGTCTTGCGCCATATTGTATATCCCATTCATTGTCAATAATATAATTGATAAGTTCATCGGTAACTGTCAGCTCCATGTTTATTTCCTTCATACGGGCAGCTATACCTGCTATTTCAATAGCTATAATCTTTTTGATGTCATCTTTGCTCAGAGTATTAAAGTTGATGACTTCATCAATACGATTTAGAAATTCCGGCGAAAAGTTCTTTTTGAGAGCTTTGTCGATAATAGCTTTCGTGTTTTCGGAGATGTTATCGTTTTTATGGGAGTTGAAGCCGACACCGCCGCCAAATTCTTTAGCTTGTCGGCTGCCAATATTGGAAGTCATGATGATAATAGTATTTCTGAAATCTACTTTACGACCAAGACCATCAGTCATCACACCATAATCCAGCATTTGCAGCATCACATTGTATACATCGGGATGTGCTTTTTCGATTTCATCTAATAAGACGACAGAGTAAGGTTTTCTTCTGACCATTTCGGTTAGTTGTCCACCTTCTTCGTAACCAACATAGCCCGGAGGAGCGCCAATAAGTCTTGAGACACTGAACTTCTCAACATATTCTCCCATGTCGATACGTATCAGAGAATCAGCAGAGTCAAACATGGTTTCAGCGAGGGTTTTTGCCAAATATGTTTTACCGACTCCCGTTTGCCCCAAAAATATGAAACTGCCTATAGGCTTATTAGGATTTTTAAGCCCGGCACGATTTCTACGTATAGCTTTGGCTATCTTGGAAACAGCCTCATCTTGCCCGACAACTTTTGTGGTCAGCTCTTTTTCTAAATTTATCAGCCTATTAGTCTCGTTACTCGAAATTTTATTCATCGGAATGCCGGTCATCATGGATACAACTTCTGCAACATTCTCTTCTTTTACAATGTCAGGGTTCTCTTTGGAAGATTTTTTGTCTTTTTCCCATAGATTGTTTATGGTCTGATTTATTTTTTTCTCTTTAGTATATAGTTTACCTGCATCTTCAAATCTTTTCTCTTGAACCGCAACTTGCTTTTTGGAAAGAATAGTTGCCAAAGCAGCTTCATTGTCAGCAATTTCCTTGTATACCACAGATGAATGTTTGATATGTACTCTGGAACCTGCCTCATCCATGGCATCAATAGCCTTATCCGGTAAAAACCTGTCTGTAATGTATCTGTTTGTTAGTAAAACACAGGCATTAACAGCTTCTTCGCTAAATTTTACATGATGATGCTCTTCGTATTTCCCTTTGATGCTGTTAAGAATTTCTATTGTATCTTCGCAAGATGTTGGCTCTATTACTACTTTTTGAAATCTGCGTTCAAAAGCCACATCTTTTTCTAAATATTGCCGGTACTCATCAAAAGTTGTCGTCCCAATACATTGGATTTCTCCTTTTGCCAATGCCGGTTTAAATATGCTTGAAGCATCAATGGACCCTGAGGCATTGCCAGCACCTATGAGAGTATGTATTTCATCAATGAAAAGGATGATATTCTTATCTTGCTTTGCTTCATTTATAATGGCTTTTATGCGTTTTTCAAAGTCTCCGCGATACTTAGTTCCCGCAACTATTGAAGCTACATCTATCGAAAATATTTTTTTGTTATATAGATTTCTTGGAGTCTTTTTCTCAGCAATACGCAAAGCTAAACCTTCTATCATTGCTGACTTGCCTACTCCGGATTCTCCTATTATGATGGGATTGTTCTTCTTTCTCCTGCTCAAAATTTGAGACATACGCTCTAATTCTTTATCTCGCCCGACAATAATGTCAAGTTTGCCGGCTGCAGCTTCTGCTGTAATGTCACTACCAAAATCACTTAACTTAAATTTCTTGCTTTTGTCTTTCTTATAACCAAATAACTCTTCATCATCAAAATCATCGTCAAAATCATCATCGTCATCATCATCATCATCATTGTAAAAATCATCGAAGTCTTCGTCTCCATTGTTATTTTGATTATATAAATCATATAAATCGTTGTCGTCAAATTTTGTTGGCTTGTTCCGATTCCCCGTAAACATATTTACAGTATCATCAACTTCATTGACATCATCTGAGAAATCAAACTCGTTTTCCGGTCCTAAATCGTCTTCATCGTTTTTGGGCTTTTGTTTTTTGCGTACAGGATGCTTATCTCCAATAGAAGTTTTACTTATTTTAGTC
>JALNXP010000064.1 GCA_023230285.1 Bacteroidales bacterium
TATTGCCGGCGTGAAGGAGATGTTTAATGTGAAATTGGAATTCGAAGTAGTTGTTGTGTAGTCGTTTAATGTTTAATGTTGGCAATACACATAATTTATTCTAAACTCTAAACTAAGTATAACCTTAATGATATGAAGATAATTAATGTTGTTTTTGCGTTCTTAGTATTTTGCTGTTGTTTTGGCTTGAATGCGCAACAGAATAAATATTATGCTGTATATTTTAAAGATAAAGGAATAATTGATTATCAAATAGATAATGTATTGTCAACTAAAGCTTTAGCTTTGAGAGCCAAGAATAATATAGCAATAGATGAAAAAGACTATTTTGTGTGTAAGGATTATCTTGAAGTACTTGATAAAGCCGGCTGCGAGCTTCTAATGACTTCCCGTTGGCTGAATTGTGCTGTTGTCAAAACTTATGATAATATTGAGAAAATTAGAGAGTCACCTTTTGTTAAAAGCATTCAAATAATTGATATAGAAGATGAAAGTGATGTAAATTATGATAAAAATGATATATGTTATAATAATGTGTCGTCAAAGACGGATTTTTTATCTTATACAGAATCTTATACAGACACTCAATTAAAGATTGTAAATGCAGATTGTTTGCATACAGCCGGTTTTTGGGGTGAAGGAATAACTATTGCTGTGTTAGATGATGGCTTTAAATATGCCGATAGAATGCGTGTTTTTAATCATTTATTTGATAATGAGCAAATTATAGCGACATATAATTTGGTAAATGATGATAATATTTATGAAACAGGAGAGCATGGCAGTTATGTGTTGTCTGTTTTGGCAGGGTATAAGCATGGAGAATTTATGGGAGCTGCACCTAATGCCGATTATTTGCTATTTAAGACGGAGGATAATACACAAGAAACTATTTTAGAAGAGTTTACGTGGGTTTGTGCTGCTGAAATTGCTGATGCTTACGGTGTTGATATTATTTCGTCATCTCTTAATTATACCGAAATGGATGAACAAGGACAGTCGCACGCTTATTCCGATATGGACGGTAATACTTGTCCTGTGAGTATAGGTGCGAGTGTGGCAGCTTCGAGAGGCATTTTAGTTGTCAATAGTGCCGGCAATTATGGCAGCACCGCATGGAAATATATCGGCGCACCGGCAGATGCTTTCGACATTATAGCTGTCGGCGGAATTAACAGCGACAGCACTCATTGGCACTCAAGTGCTTACGGTCCGTCTTATGATGGAAGGGTAAAGCCGGAAATATGCTGCTTGTCTGCCAATGTTGTAGTGGCAAATGTCGCAAACGGCTACTCTACAACTAACGGAACTTCTTTTGCAACTCCTTTAATCGCCGGCGCTTGCGCCTGTCTTTTGCAGGCGTTTCCTCATAAAACTGCTGCCGACATACGAAACGCTGTGCTGTCGTATTCAAATATGTATAATGCTCCTAATAGTGAACTCGGCTTCGGCATTCCCGATTTTTATAAAAGCTATTGTCAAATATTGTCTCTCCCTGAAAAAAATAGGGTAGAAAGCCTCGCTCTTATATATCCTAATCCTGTTATAGATAATTTTAGAATTATATCCTCTGTAGATATTGATAAAATATATATTTATAATGTCAATGGGAAATTATTGAATTCTGAACAACATAGAAATACAGATAAAGATGTTGCCATTTTTGTCGACAATTGTTCTGCCGAAATGTTGATGATTGTATATATTGTTTTTATAGACGGCAGGTCGGTGACGAAGAAGGTGGTGGTTGCAGAACTCTGAACACTCTACGCTATTTCACAAATGTATCATAAGTACCATCATCAAATAAAATAATAATACTTTTTATTTGTTTACAATTTAGAACAGCAGAAGAAGCTATTTTTACATTTTCAATTTCTTTTTTAGCTTGTGTTTGTTGTTCTGTATGACTTTTTGATTGTTTACGATTGTTTACAGGCTTGATAATATCTGTATTATTCTCGTTTCCTTTTGTATTCTCATTTGTCATATTTGGCAAATCATTAAACAATAAATAATTGGTATTCAATTTATTATCATTTATCACGTCCTGCGTAACTTCATGTCGTTTTACATCTTCAGAAGTACTTTTATACATACTTCCTTCTCCATTTAATAACCATTCTGCATTAATGTTGGTAAATTTGGAAAGTAATTTTAATGTAAAATCCAAACTCGGTTTATTACGTCCGGATAGTATGTGAGATAATGTAGAGCGTTGAATACCAATGATATTTGCAAATTCTGTTTGCGTTAAATTCTGTTGTACGATTAAATATTTTATCCGTTCTATCATAGTTAATTCATTTTTGCAAAGATATTATTTTTTTACAAATAGCAACATATTTTTTTACAAAGCGACAATTAATTTGTTTTTACAAAACAACACAATGTTTATAAAACACCACAACAACATTGTTTACGAAACAACACAATATATATGATAAATGTTACATTTTGTAACAGTTGTAAATTTTATTCTAAATATTTTTTATTGAAAAAACCTTACGGTAATTACAAAATAAATTTTAAAATCTTTAGGTAAAAAGTGTACCTTTGCAAAAACATTTTATATAATGTCCGACTTAATTAATAGAGAGAAAATAGATGTCCTTCAAGCTAAAATAGCTGCTGCTGAAAATATAGTTGTCTGCTCACATAAGCATCCTGATGGTGATGCCGTAGGCTGTTTGTTGAGTTTTGCCAACTTTTTGAGCGATAAAACTAAGGCTAAATATATATTGCCTAATCAATTACCTGACTATTTGGCGTGGTTAAATAAAAGTTCGGATATAATTATAGCTGAGAATGATATTGCTTATGCAGCCAAATGTATAAAAGAAGCGGATTTGTTGATAGCTGTGGATTTTAACGACCCTATGCGTTTGGCTTCCTTGGCAGAGTCTTTTACTGCTTCAGAAGCGTTTAAAATAGCTATAGACCATCATCCTATGGGTGACTACAGATATGACTTGGTTTTTAATGATTTAGATGTATCTTCAGCTTCTGAAATTGTATATATTTTATTATCGCAATTAAATCATCGGAAAATTAATCGTTATGTTGCTGAAGCTGTTTATGCCGGCATAGTTACAGATACCGGTTCATTATCATATAGCTGTAATAATCCTTCTACATATAACGTTATGGCAGAGATAATGAAATTCGGTTTAGATGGTGCTGCAATACACAATTTGCTGTATAATAACTTTCCGTTGAAACGAACAAGACTTTTGGGATATATACTTGATAAAAAACTCGTTGTAAGAAATGATTTAAGTATATCATATTACGTGCTTACTCATAAAGAGTTAGAAGAATTCGATTACGAAGAAGGCATGCTGTCGAACGTTATCAATTACGCATTGAATATACGAGGAGTACAGATGGCTGCATCTTTTGTAGAGCACGAGGAAGGCGTTATTCGTATGTCATTCAGGTCGAGAGGTGATGTTTGCGTAAATACAATGTCATCGAAATATTTTAACGGCGGTGGACACAAAAATGCTTCAGGTGCGACAAGCATGCAGGATGTTGATACTTTGGTGAATTTATATATATCTGTTGCCAATGAATATATATTGTAAGTTTTTTCTTATTTTGATTTTTGCCGGATTGCTTTCATGTAATTCGGAAAAACGAGATAAAGTTAAGCAACAGTCGGAGACCGTTGTTACTCAAGATGTTTTTATAGATGCCCATAAACAGGCTATAACAAAAGAAAACGGTCAAATTGATGATTTTTTGCGGCGTTATCATTGGAATATGAAAACTACCGGCACATGTTTAAGGTATATGATATATGAACATGGTGACGGAAATAAAATAAAGGTTGATGATGTTGTCACTTTGGAATATTCTATCGTATTCTTGAATGGCGACACTGTATATACTTCATACAGAGATGGATTGAAGTCGTTTATTGTCGGACATTCAAACGAAGCAGCCGGACTTGAAGAGGCGTTGTTGCTGATGAATGTTGGTGACAAAGCCAAGTTGATAGTTCCGTCTTTTCTTGCTTATGGCGTTTCCGGTGATGCAAATAAAATTTCAATCAAAAATACGTTAGTATATGATATTTACGTTGTAAATGTAAAATAAATTTAGATTATGATTAAAGAAGACATATTAATTAAAGCGCAGACTGTTTTTGATTCAAAAAATGATTTCTATTTATTTTTTGCGCCATGTAGAGCTAATCTGATAGGTGAACATATTGATTATAACGGCGGTCGTGTTCTGCCTTTTGCCATAAGTACCGGTATATATTTAGCTGTTGCTCCAAATGCTTTGGGACAACACAGATTTTTTTCGGAAAATTTTTTGGAGCAGGGTGTTATAAACATTCCTAAATGTGAATATCAGCATTCTTTAACTCACTCATGGCTGAATTATCCGGTCGGTGTATTGAAAGAATTTGCTGATATCAATGTGCTACTTAACGATAGCTGTGATTTTTATTATTATGGAAATGCCGACTTTGGTGCAGGTTTATCTTCTTCTGCGGCAATAGAAATGGTAACAGCAGTGGCGATTAACTATATTACAGACTCAAATTTACCGATGATAAATCTCGTTAAGATGTCTAAATCTTGTGAGAATAACTTTGTTGGAATGAATTGCGGCATTATGGACCAGTTTATAGTAGGCTTCGGTAAAGCCGGAAACGCCGTATTGCTCAATTGTGATAATCTTAAATATTCTTACGTACCATTTGTACTGAAAGATATTTCTATTATCTTAATTAACACGAATAAAGTTAGAAAATTGACGGATTCTAAATACAATGAACGCAGTATGGAGTGTTTGTCTGTTTTGCATACTATAAATTCTATCAGAAAAGATAAAATATCTTGCTTGTGCGATATTAATGTTGATGAAATAGCATGTTATAAACATGTTCTTGATGACGTATTGTATAGAAGGCTGCAACATGTTGTTACTGAAAATGATAGAGTTAATAAGACAGTGAAAGCCTTGGAAAACAATGATATTGAGACAGTTGGAAAACTTTTGTACGCGTCACATGATTCTCTTAAAAATGATTACGAAGTCAGTTGTAAAGAACTTGATGTTATTGTTGATGTTGCTTATAATCAAGAAGGCGTTTTAGGTGCAAGGATGACAGGTGCCGGCTTTGGCGGTTGTGTTATCTCTTTGGTTAAGAATGAGTTTGTTGAGGCGTTTAAAGAAAAAGTTGAGCATGACTATGTTGCTAAAACAAAACTTATTCCAAGCTTTTATGATGTCGCTTGCTCTGATGGTGCTAAAAAACTTTAATAGCATCAACAATTTATTGAATGATATTGAAAAAAATTTTATCTTTGCAAAATTATTTTATTTATAATAGATGAAGCTATTGAAACTTAAAGGACTACTGCTGTTAACGTTAGGTGTTATGTTGTTTACATCATGCAGTGAATATAATAAAATTCTAAAATCTAATGATAAGGAATTGATTTATGAGGAAGCTATGCGTCTTTATGAAAATGAAAGTTATTCAAGAGCTTTACAGCTTTTCGATAGAATAGCTGTTCATGTAAAAGGTACTGATAAAGAAGCTCCATTAAATTATTATTATGCTCAATGTTATTATTTACAATACGACTATACTTTGGCTAATTACTATTTTATGAAATATGCCAAGCAGTTTCCGTTTAGTACTCAGGCTGAAGAATGTTATTTTTTAGCTGCGCTTTGTAAATATAAAGAATCGTCTGTATATTCTTTAGATCCGACTCCGACTAATGATGCTATCACTCAATTACAGGGTTTCATCAACTATTATCCGAATAGCGACAAAGTAGAAGAATGCAATAAATATATTGATGAGCTTCGTGCAAAATTGGAAGAAAAAGACTATAAGATAGCGATGATGTACTTGCGAATGGAAGAGTATAAAGCAGCTGTTGTTTGCTTTAATAATATACTTAAAGATTTTCCGGATACGCAACACAAGGAAGAAATTCTTTATAATGTTGTGCGTGCTAAGTATGAATATGCAAAAAACAGTGTTAGCGATAAAAAAGCCGAAAGGTATAAGGAAGTGATAGACGCATATTATAAGTTTATATCGCTGTATCCTGATTCTGAGTACGGACGAAGCGTAGAATCTTATTTTAAGGTTGCAAAACAATTTGTATAAACAAGAAAATTAATATTTAATATGGATTACAAGAAAATTAAAACTAATACCGAAGCAGTTACAAGAAATCTGAACGACTTCGATAAAGAGACAGGCAATATATACGAGTCATTGGTTATTCTTACGAAAAGAGCCAATCAGATTAGTAGTGAAATTAAAGAAGAGCTGCTGCGTAAAATTGAGGATTTTCAAACGCCGAGCGATAATCTTGAAGAAATCTTTGAAAATAGAGAACAAATAGAGCTGGCAAAATTTTACGAACAGTTGCCAAAACCTACTCTAATGGCTATTTATGAGTTTCTTAACGACAAACTTGAGTTTCATTATCCGGATATTACAGAAGAAGAACTACTGAAACCTATTCATGCAGAAGACGTAAAAGAGAAAGCGAAGGAAGACAAAGAGAAAGAAGACAAAGAGAAAGAAGAAAATTCGGTAGAGGAGACTAAAAACGATTAAATATTTAACAATATAGAGTAAAGTAATGAAGAGGTTTTGTTTTTCATTGATAATGATGGTATTATCCGTTGTTGCTGTTGCACAGCAAGATTTTAAATGTACTTTCAGTATTTCATCTAATACTTCTGATGGTAATACGGATAGAACTATTTATCAAGAAATGCAGAAACAGGTGCAGGAATTTATGAACGGCGTAAAGTGGTGCAATTATGAAATAGGTCCGGAAGAAAGAATAGAGTGTACTATGCAAATAGTAGTTACGGAAAGGGTTTCTTCTGAACAATATAAAGGAAAGATGAATCTCGCACTTCGTCGCCCTATATATAATACATCTCTTTATTCTACTCTTTTTACTTTCATTGACCAATATATTGAGTTCTCTTTTATCGAGGGTGAACCGCTGGTGTATAATGACAATGTTTTTGACTCTAATTTGACTTCCTTGGTAGCATTTTATTTATATACATTTCTTGGAGTATATTTTGATTCGTTTACACTGATGGGGGGAACGGAGTACTATGAAAAAGCTCAAAGTGTTGTAAATGCGGCTCAATCTGCTGTAGAACCCGGGTGGAAATCCTTCCAAAGTAGAAAAAACAGATATTGGATAGCAGAAAATTTCCTTAATTCATCGTATTCGGGAATAAGAACTTTCTTATATGTCTATCATATAAAAGGTCTTGATGTTATGACGGATAATATCGAAATGGGAAGAACTTTTACAACTCAGGCTATCGAAAAATTGAGAGAAGCTAATCGTCAAAAGCCTGGGTTGTTTGCACTGCAAATTATCCTTGAAGCTAAACGCGAAGAGTTTATCAATATTTATTCACAAGCTAATGATAATGATAAGTCGAAGTTTCTACAGGTCATGAAGGAAATAGATGCATCTAATATATCTGATTACGAGCGAATTAACAACTAAGACTTTTGTCTATGTTAAAATCTTTGTATATATGCAATTACGCATTAATTGATAATGTCACCATCGATTTTAATGACGGCTTTTCTACTATTACCGGTGAAACAGGTGCCGGAAAATCCGTCCTTTTAGGTGCTATCGCTCTCGTACTCGGCGAACGCGCCGATACAAAGTTTCTGCTTAATAAAGATATAAAGTGTGTTATAGAAGCCGGATTTTTATGCGAAGATAAATTCCAAAATTTCTTTACTGAAAACGACCTTGACTTTAATACAGAAACAATAGTCCGCCGCGAAATATCAGCACAAGGAAAATCAAGAATATTTATTAATGATTCGCCTGTGTCATTGCAAGTACTGAAACAATTTGGCAGCATGCAGATAGACCTTCATACCCAGTTCCAAAAGTTTTCATTGAGCAACAGTGTTAATCAATTGGCTTTTGTAGACGAATATATCGAAGATAAGTCTAAATTAAATGATTATGTTGCTGCTTATGAGCAGTATATAACTCTTAACGATAAAATTCGTAAATTGGAAAATGACTATAAAAAGCTGTCTGCCGATAGAGATTATGTCTCTTTTTTGTTTAATGAACTTGAAACAGCAAAGTTAAGTGAAAATGAAGATGTTATAATAGAAGATGAATTGAAAGTTCTTGATAATCATGAGCTTATCAAAGAAAAGCTGTCTTCTGCAACTCAAATTATTGCTGAATCTTCTGATTATCAGGAAAGTGCAGTGTCTCTGTTGAACAATGTTAAAAACGATTTGTCTACGATTGCTGATTATATCAAAAATGGAGACTGTTTTGTCAATCGTTTGGATAGTGTGATTATTGAATTGAAAGATATTGCATCTGAATTATATGCGATTGATGATGCTGTTGTTGCTGATAACGCCCGTGCAGAGGAATTACGCTCACGTCTCGATTTGATAAATAAACTTACTTACAAGCATAAAGTTAATGATGTAAATGAGCTGATAGCTTTGTATAACAATTTGTCGGCAAAGTTAGTCGGTACTGATGATATGCTCGCAGAGATTAACAGTTTGCAAAAAGAAAAAGAACAACTTTTAAATGTCCTTGATAAAAAATCTGCTGCACTTACTTCTATACGTAAAAGGTATGCACATATAATGGAGAATCAAATTGTTGACATTCTTAAGTCGTTGGGAATAAAGAATAATAAGTTTGTTATATCTATAAACGCTTTAGATGATTTCACACCTAACGGTAAAGATATGATGGAATTTCTTTTCAGTGCTAACGTGGGAACAGAGCCAGCGTCTCTATCGCAAGTTGCTTCCGGCGGAGAATTATCTCGTGTAATGCTCGCACTGAAGTCTGTAATTGCGATAAAAAACTCTATACCAACTGTAATCTTTGATGAAATAGATAGTGGTATTTCCGGAGTTGCCGCTGCTGCCGTAGCCGAGAAAATGAAAGATATTTCGCGTAATATTCAAGTTATTGCTATAACCCATCTGCCGCAAATAGCAGCAAAATCGGATTATCAGTATTTGGTGTACAAGGAAACGAAAGCCGGACAAACTTATACGAGAGTTGAAAAATTGGATTTTGAAGACAGGGTTAAATCGATAGCTGCTATGATTAGCGGCAGCAGCACCGGCGTAGAAGCATTAAATACAGCTCGCTCATTACTCACATCAAATTGATAATAAGTCCGATTTTTATGGAATACTCTGAATTTTTGCCTATAACTTTGAAAGAGATGCAACATTTAGGCTGGACACAACCTGATGTCATCATTATCTCAGGCGATGCTTATGTAGACCACCCATCATTTGGAACTGCTATAATAGGAAGAGTACTCGAAAGTAAAGGATTGAAAGTTGCTATTATACCTCAACCTAATTGGCAAGACGACTTGCGTGATTTTAAGAAATTTGGTCAGCCGCGACTGTTTTTTGGTGTCACTGCCGGCAATATGGATTCTATGATTAATCGCTATACGGCAAATCGGCGTTTGCGCTCAGATGATGCTTATACTCCGGGCGGTAAATCAGGCTTCCGTCCCGATTATGCAAGCATAACTTACTCTAAAATTCTTAAAAATCTGTATCCTGATGTTCCTGTCGTCTTGGGCGGTATAGAAGCGTCAATGAGACGTGTGACACATTACGATTATTGGTCTGATTCTGTGATGCCGCCAATATTGTTCGACAGTAAAGCCGACATTTTGGTTTATGGCATGGGCGAAAAACCTATTTGTGACTTGGCAGAGGTATTTTTAAAGGCACAATCGGCAGCTGAAGCACTCGAAAACCTTAAAGATATTCCTCAAATAGCATACGTTGTCAATTCTTTGAAAGACATAGATAAAACTAATTGTACTTTTCTAAATTCTCATGAGAATGTCCTTAAAAGTAAGGTGGCTTTTATCGATAATTTTAAAATTGTTGAAACGGAATCTAACAAACATAATGCTAAAGTTTTAATAGAGCAAGTAGAGGATAAATATCTGATAATAAATCCGCATAATACACTAATGACAACAGCGGAATTAGATGCTGTTTACGAATTGCCATTTACTCGTATGCCTCATCCTAAGTATAAAACTCGTGGCGATATTCCGGCTTTCAACATGATTAGAAATTCTGTCAACATTCATCGCGGTTGTTTTGGCGGTTGCAGTTTTTGTACTATTTCGGCGCATCAGGGTAAGTTTATATGCAGTCGCTCTGAAGAATCTATATTGAAAGAGGTAAAACAAGTTGTCGGCATGCCTTATTTTGGTGGAACATTGTCCGACCTTGGCGGACCTTCTGCAAATATGTATGGCATGGGCGGACAAAATACCGACTTATGCGTAAAATGCAGTAAGCCAAGCTGTATATATCCGACAATATGCAATAATTTGGTTTTCGACCATTCGCAGCTGATTAAGTTATATGATGATGTTGCTAAGATTAAAGGTGTCAAGAATATTTTTATCGGCAGTGGCATCAGATACGACTTGTTTTTTCCGAAAGATGCAGCAAAAGCAAAGAAGTATAAGGTACTTGATTATGCTAAAATCGTAATTGCCCGTCATACCGGCGGCAGGTTGAAAGTTGCACCGGAGCATTGTTCCGATAATGTATTGAATTTGATGAGAAAGCCGAATTTTACCATGTTT
>JALNXP010000065.1 GCA_023230285.1 Bacteroidales bacterium
AATGAGGTCTACGTGGACGTTGTAATATAAGGACTTTCCCTCAACAAGTTGGATAAACTCGTTTTTCAATTGAATAGAGCCTGTAGAAATAAGGTTTCTGATGATGTCGTTAGATGAAGTATTTACCCAATAAGGTACAAATCTATGACGAGGGTCTTTGGTAAAATTAAGTATAGACCACGGATTGAAGATTGTTGTTTCACCGAAGATATAGCCATCATACCACTTCTTCACATCTTCTCTTAATTCGGCAATATTATAATCCACAAGAATTTTATCGACTTCTTCCATAGTAAAGCCAAAATCGGTAGAAGTTTGATAATCTAAAATGGAATAAACAGTACAATTATTCAGTCCGCTGAAGATAGATTCTTTAGTAACACGCATGATGCCTGTGACAACGCCGTTCATGAGATATTCGTTATCTTTGTAAGCTGCGCTCATAAAAGGACGGATAAAGCTAATCATGTCGTCATAATATCCGTTAAGCCATGCAGCCTGAACAGGAGTGTCGTATTCGTCAATGAACACCATCACTCGCTCGTTGTAAAGTTTTGCCAGACCCTCGCAGAGTAAAACGGCAGCACTTGTCATTTCAAGCCAAGAGGCTTGTTTAAGCATAATTCTTTCAAATAATGATTTCTCAGTTGAATTATATACATCTGCTTTTAACAACTCCGCATGGCTGTTAAATTCATTGCCTAATTCTTGAGCTATATAATAGAACACTTCTTCCTTTGTTCTACCCTTAGCTTCTTTAAACGAGAAAAAAATCACCGGATAACGTCCCTGATGTTTGTCGAAGTCTTTCCATTTTTCTATAGATAAGCCTTTGAACAAATCACGGCGTGAAGTACCGTCTTTCTTTTTCTCGAAAAAGCAGCGTAACATGGAGATATTCAGTGTTTTACCAAAACGTCTCGGACGAGGCAGGACGGCTATCTTATCTAATTCTTCAATAATTTTTCTGCACAAATCGCTCTTGTCGATATAATAATAATCTTCGCCGATTACTTCTGCAAAATTGCTGATACCTATAGGGATGCGTTTCATAATGATGATTTTACAATACAACTGCAAATATACGAAACAGTTTTAAGATAAGGGAAAAAGCGGAAAGATTTTTTTAATTTAAGCTACTCAACAACAACTTTTACTGCTGATTTTATTCCATTCGTGAAAATTGCCGTAAGCAAATAAATTCCACTACGTAAATTGCTGATATTAATATTTTCGCCATTAAAATCGAAATTGTAGACAGTTGAACCTTTTATATCGCGGATAATTATTTTCTTAACAGCATCGTTAGATTTTGTTTTTATTGAGATGTAATCAACGGCAGGATTAGGGCTTACGTTTATAATATTGTTAGAAGTGTATTGTTTCATCATTGCAAAGAAAGTATCAAAATACGGATAGCCGTCATTGGCACTGCTATTTATAGTCCAAGATTTCCATTTTAGTTCATCTACAAGACACATATTATGCTGTAACGCATTATCATTCAGTCTAATAACAAAATCTAAAGATTGCATTTCATCTTGCTGCATGCTAATTCCGTATTCATTATTTTCATCGATACAGGCATTTAGATAAAAAGCATCTGTAATCAAAGTTTGCTCTGTAGCAAATCCGATGACAGCTCCTTTATCATCAACAGCATCTACAATTCCTGTATTATAGCAATTACTAATGTTGGCATTTTCGATATTAGCCTCACTGTAGCCGGCAATTCCACCTGCGGAGTTATCAGCACAGACATCACCGATATTATAGCAATTATAATAATTTGATGTTGCGATTATCCAGCCTGCGATGCCACCGGCTGCGTGTGTTGAAGTTATTTTTCCGGAATTATAGCAATTCAGCACAGAAGAAGCGGCGCCGGCAATGCCCACAATGCCGCCTGCATTTTCCGAAGAAGCGATGACGGCACCTTTGTTATGGCAACCATTAATAAAATAAGCTTCGTAGCCGTTGCCTGTAATACCTCCGACATTTATCACCCCTTCTACTGTTCCATAGTTAATGCAATTTAAGATGTCAGCATTGTTGCCGCCGAAAAAACCGGATATACCTCCAATAGAACTATTACCAGAAACATAAGCCGTGTTGACACAATCATGAACAGGCATATCATAACAAACAGCAGCAATTCCGGCAACATAGCCATCACCATAATGACTACCGCCGTTAGTACAATTATAGACGGCAGATTTATAAGAATAGCCACAAATACCTGCTACATACCAACTACCGCTGCAATCTGCATAATTTTCGCAGTTGCTTACTTCCGTAAAAAAAGACTGTCCCACAATACCGGCGACACAATTAGACATAGCATTTACACTGCCATTAGCAATTATTACATTCATAATCTTTGCATTACTGCAAAATCCAAACAAACCATAACAATTGACTTTCGGCTGTGTATTTATATACATATTATTGATAGTAAAATTATCACCATCAAAAGTACCATTGAAAGCCGTTCCTTCTCTATTACTACCTATCGGTGTCCATTCGTGAGCGAGCAAATCTATGTCATCGGTAAGTTCAACACTCTTAGAAGTAAAATCAGTATTAAATTTATTTATCAACACAGATAAACCTGCAAGTTCCTGAGCGGTAGATATATAAAAAGCAGAGGCTTCTTCATTAAACCATTCTGTAGAATAGTTACCTTCATCTGTCCAATAAGAAGTAACCGGTTCTAAATTATCGGATTTAGCAATAAAAAATCCGAAGAAGGCAACAATACAAATAACAATTTTTATGTGCATATTACGACACTATTTCACCCATTAAAGTAGCGGCGGTACAATCAACAACTTTCACATTAACATAGTCACCGGCTTTAATTTCGGCACGGTCAAAAATTATAACTTTATTTTGGGAATTACAACCAAAGAGTTGTTTATCGGAGCGTTTAGTTTCGCCTTCGACTAACACTTCAAACACTTTACCTACATCTTTTTTATTATTTTCCAAAGAAGATTGTTGTTGCAGGTCAATAATTTCTTCCAAGCGGCGACTTTTAACATCTTCGGGGACATCATTTGGGAAATGGCGTTGAGCTAAAGTACCCGGTCGTTCCGAATATTTAAACATAAAAGCCGAATCATATCCGACTTCTTTCATCATCGACAGAGTTTGTTGATGGTCTTCTTCAGTTTCGCCGCAAAATCCGGCAATAATATCCGTACTTAATCCGCAGTCAGGGATGCGCGTTTTAATAGCATTAATGCGGTCTAAATACCATTCACGGGTATACTTGCGGTTCATCTTTTTCAACACGGCGGTACTACCCGACTGCATCGGCAGATGAATAAAATTGCAAATGTTGTCGTAACTTGCAATAGTGTCGATAAGTTCATCTGAAAAATCTTTTGGGTGAGAAGTAGAAAAGCGAACACGTAGTGTCGGACTGACTTTTGCGACTAATGCGATAAGGCTACTAAAATTAATCATCTTACCATCAGCACATTCCCAATGGTAAGAATTTACATTCTGTCCAAGAAGAGTTATTTCTTTATAGCCATGGTTAAAAAGATAAGTAGCTTCATTTACAATAGTTTCGGGGTCTCTACTTCGTTCCTTGCCTCGTGTATAAGGCACAACACAATAAGAACAATAATTTTCGCAGCCGCGCATAATAGAGATGAAAGCACTGACACCGTTACTATCTATTCTTACAGGCATAATTTCTCCGTAAGTTTCCTCTTCAGATAATAAAGTTTCAACAGCTTGTCCGGACACTTTCACCATTTCAATCATTTTAGGTAAATCACGATACGAATCCGGTCCGGCAATAATATTGACAATAGGTTCTTTTGCAATAAGGTCATCTTTCATTCGCTCTGCCATACAACCAATGACACCGATTATCAGCAGCGGATTTTTTTTCTTCAAATGGCGAAGATTTTCCAACCTGTGAAAAATTCTGTTTTCAGCATTTTCTCTAATAGAGCAAGTGTTAATTAATATTATATCAGCTTGTTCCACATCTTTAATCAATGTACATTTATTATGTTCAAGTATTGCACCTACAATCTCACTATCGGAGAAATTCATCTGGCAACCATAAGTTTCTATGTATAGTTTGCTATTCATATCAAAAAATTTGGCAAAAGTAACTAAATTTGGAAAATTTTGATTTACTTTGCGGCGTTTTTTAATTAGATAGGGAAATAGATAGAAAGAAATGACAAAAAATTTAGTAATTGTTGAATCTCCTGCAAAAGCCAAAACGATAGAAGGGTTTTTAGGAAAGGATTATATGGTAAAATCAAGTTTCGGACACGTAAGAGATTTATGCAAAAAAGGATTTGGTGTTGATATTGAAGCCGGATTTTTACCGATATACGAAATAAGTGCAGACAAGAAGAAGGTTGTTGCCGAATTGTCTAAATTGTCGAAACAAGCAGAAACAATATGGCTTGCATCTGATGAAGACCGCGAAGGAGAAGCTATTTCGTGGCATTTGGTACAGGCTTTAAATTTGCCTGAAGACAAAATTAAGAGGATAGTTTTTAATGAAATTACAAAAAATGCTATACTCAACGCTATCAAAAATCCGCGTAATATTGATATTGATTTAGTTTATGCGCAACAAGCGCGGCGTGTTTTAGACAGATTAGTCGGCTTTGAGGTTTCTCCCATTTTATGGAAGAAAGTTAAGCCTGCTTTATCTGCCGGAAGAGTTCAATCGGTAGCCGTAAGGCTTATAGTTGAGCGAGAAGCAGCTATCAAAGATTTTAAACCAGAAACATATTTCCGCGTTGTCACTGTTTTTATTCCTCAAGGTGGAAAATCTACAGAGATAGTCAGAGCGGAATTATCAGATAAATTGAAGACCAAACAAGAGGTCATTGATTTTATCAACTGTATAAAAGATGGCACTTTCACTGTTTCATCGGTAGAAAAAAAGCCTGTCAGCAAATGTCCCGCTCCTCCATTTACTACATCTACGCTACAGCAAGAAGCATCACGAAAACTCGGCTTCTCTGTTTTAAAGACAATGACAGTTGCGCAGCAACTATACGAATCGGGAAAAATCACTTATATGAGAACCGACTCCGTACACCTTTCCGAAGCCGCTATTACAGCTGCAAAAGAAGAAATCGTCAATGTTTATGGAGCTGAATACTCCAAATCAAGGCGTTTTGTTACAAAAACCAAAGGTGCTCAGGAAGCACACGAGGCAATACGTCCTTCTTACATGAACAGACAAACTATCGAAGGCGACATCGCATCTCAAAAACTGTATTCATTAATATGGAAACGTACTGTCGCTTCACAAATGGCTGATGCAAAAGTCGAAAGCACAACAGTAAACATTATTTCTAATAAAACGGATAAACATTTTACTGCAAAAACAGACCTTTTGTTATTTGACGGCTTCCTTAAAGTTTATAATGAATCTGAAGATGACCTCATTAACGATGAAGTTTCCGTCATTAAAACGCAACTAACTGAAGGTCAATACGTTAACCTCCAACAGCTTGAAGCTACCGAAAAAGTAACCAAGCCTCCTTTCAGATATTCGGAAGCAAGTCTCGTGAAAAAGATGGAGGAGTTAGGTATAGGACGACCTTCTACTTATGCTCCTACTGTTTCTACTATCCAAAAACGCGGTTATGTTGAAAAAATAAAATTGCCCGGAACAAGTAGACAATACGAAATAATAAAATATAAAAACGATACTATAAGCGAGTCTGCCGCTGTTGAAAAAGAAGGAGTTGTAAACGGTAAGTTGGCTCCGACAGATATAGGCATTCTCGTCAATAAATTCTTAGTCGCAAATTTTAAAGATATACTTGACTACAATTTCACTGCAAATATCGAGAAACAATTCGATGACATTGCTAAAGGTAAGTTGGTATGGTCGAATATGATACACGATTTTTATTATCCCTTTCATGATGAAGTTACTTCTGCCAATAATACAAAGGAAAAGATAAGAGGTGAGCGTCTGCTTGGTGTTGACCCTGCTTCCGGCAAAAATGTATATGTCAAATTAGGTAGATATGGGCTAATGGCTCAAATCGGCGAATCGGAAGATGAAGAAAAACCGCGATTCACCGGATTGAAAAAAGGACAGACACTTGAAAATGTAACCTTTGAAGAAGTAATGGAGCTTTTCAAATTTCCTAAAAATCTTGGACAATACGAAGATGTTGATATTACTATCGGGCAAGGAAAGTACGGTCCTTATATCCGCCATAATAACAAATTTTATTCTATTCCTTCCGGCATACAACCTCAAGAAATTACTTATCAACAAGCTATAGATATTATAGAAGCCAAACGTAAAGAAGATAAATCTAAAATCATCAAATCTTTTACCGAAAATCCTGATTTACTTATACTTAATGGAAGATATGGACCTTATATAGCTTGCAATAAAGTTAATTATAAAATTCCTAAAACCGTTGTACCATCTGAATTACTTTATTCCGATTGTCTAACAATAATGGAAAAAGAGAAGAAGAAAAAATGATAACCGACTACTATATTTATTTAGACCCTGTTGATACTTCTACCTTTGATGAGGTCTTTTCCAATTCCGGAAAGTTGGGAGGAATAGTTGAGTTGTATTCTAAAACAGATGCCTTCCCTGACGTTAAAGGTGCTAATGTAGCTATTCTTGGCGTACCGGAAGGACACGGAAGCGACAAAAATCAAGGCTGTGGCTCGGCTCCGGACGTAATAAGGTCTCAATTATACAACTTATATAATTTCACCGAAGATCTCAAAATTGTGGACGTTGGTAACATCAAACAATGTAACTCACTCAAAGACACATATTTTGCCGTCAAAGAAGTTGTCAGCTATTTTATTGCCAACAAGGTCTTTGTAATCATTTTAGGCGGTTCTAACGACATCGCTTATGCTAATTATTGGGCTTACCAAAAATTAAATCAGCTTGTAAATTTTACCTGTTTTGACTCATGTTTGGATATTGGTGATGCCTCTTGCTGCCCTGCACAAGCCTATATCAGCAAAATAATTATGCACAAGCCAAACTATCTGTTCAATTATGTAAATATTGGCTACCAAACTTATCTTAATAATAGCAATATAGTTAAACTTATTGATAATCTGCTATTTGATGCTTATCGTTTAGGACTTGTCCGCAATAATATTGAAGAAGTAGAACCTTCAATTCGTAACTCAGATGTCGCATCTTTTGACATTTCCGTTGTAAAAAGTTCCGATGCCCCTGCAAGAGTTGATGCTTCACCTAACGGACTTAGCAGCGATGAATTTTGTAACTTGGCTCGGTATGTAGGAACAAGCGATAAAATTTCATCAGCAGGCTTTTATGAATATAATCCTTCTTTAGATAGAGATTTTCAAACAGCAAAACTTATCGCTCAAGCAATTTGGTGCTTAATAGATGGTCATAATGACCGACTTAATGAGTATCCTTATCATAATAAAAATAATTTTATCAAATATCATGTTAAGTCGGAAATGTTTGAAAAAGAGATTGTTTTCTATAAAAGTAAACTTACAAATCGTTGGTGGCTTGAAGTAGAATGTCCTGAACATCTGAAAGATAAGTATGCAAGTTGTTATCTTGTCCCATGTTCTTACAAAGATTATCTTTCTGCTTGCGATAATGAAATTCCGGGAAGATGGTTGCAAGTTTATAAAAAATTGATGTAAAGCCAAATAAAAAAAGCGATGCTTCAGAAGCATCGCTTTTTTTATTGTTTTTTTTATATCACGATATTGATAATTCTTTTAGGTACTAAGATAAACTTTTTAATTTCTTTACCCTCCAACCATTTACGAGCTTCCGGAGCATTTTTAACAGCATCTTCCGCTTCAGCAGCAGTTGCCGTAACAGGCAAATTTATTTTAAATCTTAATTTGCCATTAAAAGAAACCGGATATTCAAATTCATTTTCATGGGTATATTCAGCTTTAAACGATGGAAATGGCTCCAATTCAACGGTTGTATTATGCCCTAATAAAAACCAAAGTTCCTCGGCTATATGCGGAGCATAAGGCGAAATTAAAATAACAAACGGCTCTAAAACAGAACGCTTATCACACTTGAGGTCGGCAAGATCATTAACGGCTATCATAAATGTTGATACAGCAGTATTAAAAGAGAATTTTTTAATATCATCTTCAACTTTGCCGATAGCTTTATGTAAAGCTTTAAGTTCTGCTGCCGAAGGAGCTTCTTCACTAATTACAAAATTATTATCTTTATTATTGTGGAATAATCTCCAGAATTTCTTCAAAAATCTTGAAACGCCTTCAATGCCATTAGTATCCCATGGCTTATGAGATTCCAACGGACCTAAAAACATTTCATAAAGTCTCAAAGTATCTGCACCGTATTTATATATCAGATCGTCAGGGTTTTGGACATTATATTTAGACTTCGACATTTTTTCTATCTCCCAGCCGCAAATATATTTTCCATCTTCGAGAATAAACTCTGCATCTGCATATTCCGCATGCCATTGTTTGAAAGCCTCGATATCTAACTCATCATTTCTAACTATATTGATATCCACATACAGAGCAGTTGTCTGATAATCTTTACGGAGGTTATAAGACACGAACTTATTAGTGCCGTTTATTCTATAGACGAAACTTGAGCGTCCTTGAATTTTCCCTTGATTTATCAGCTTTTGGAAAGGTTCTTCTACACAAGACATGCCGATGTCATGTAAAAACTTGTTCCACACTCTTGCGTAGATAAGGTGTCCGGCAGCATGTTCATCGCCACCGAGATACAAATCGACATTTCTCCAATAATCATCAGCTTGATGAGAAAAATATTCTTTATCGTTATGCGGGTCCATATATCTAAGATAATATCCGCTTGAGCCGGCAAATCCGGGCATGGTATTAGTTTCTAACGGACAGCCTTTATAAGTCCAATTTTTTGCTCTTGCCAAAGGCGGTTCACCGGATTCGGTAGGTAAAAACTTATCTATTTCCGGTAATTCTAAAGGCAAATCATTTTCGTCCATAGCATACGGAATACCGTTTTTATAATATATCGGGAAAGGTTCACCCCAATAACGTTGACGGCTGAAGATAGCATCACGCAGACGATAATTCACCTTACCGTGACCGATTTTCATGTCATTGATTTTGTCTATCACGGTTCTTATAGCATCTTTGACCTGCATTCCCGTTATAAAGCCGGAATTTATCATCACTCCATCTTTAGCGTCATAAGATTCTGTCCATGTACTTGGGTCGGTTGGAGTTTCGCCATTACCGCAGACGACTTGGATAATCGGGAGATCAAAATGGCGGGCGAAAGCAAAGTCGCGGCTGTCGTGAGCCGGAACAGCCATAATAGCACCTGTTCCGTAGCCGGCTAATACGTAGTCGGCAATCCAGATAGGAATTTTAGCACCTGTAAGTGGGTTGACACCATAAGCGCCTGTAAACACGCCACTTACGGTACGCACTTCCGCCATTCTCTCTCTTTCCGAGCGATTTTTAGCGTAAGTAACGTATTCTTCAACTTTTTCCTTACATTCCTGAGTAGTGATAAGGTTTACATACTCATGTTCCGGAGCAATTACCATAAAAGTAGCACCCCAAAGGGTATCCGGTCGTGTTGTAAATACTTCGAGTGTCAGCTCTTCATGTCCATCAACGCCAAAAAACACAGAAGCACCTTCCGACCTGCCTATCCAGTTGCGTTGCATCTCTTTGAGAGAATCGCTCCACTCAACAGTGTCTAAGCCATCGAGCAAACGTTGTGCATAAGCAGTTATCCTCAGCGACCACTGGTTCATCTTTTTACGTTCTACAGGGAAGCCGCCTCTTTCAGACAAGCCATCTTTCACCTCATCATTAGCCAACACAGTACCCAACTCAGGACACCAGTTAACCCATGTTTCTGCGATATAAGCAAGGCGATAATTCATCAAAGTTTTCTGTTGTTCTGCTTCGCTCATAGCATTCCATTGCTCTGCTGTAAACGAAAGTTCTTCCGTACAGGCAAGGTCAAGTCCTTTAGTCCCTTGTGCAGAAAACACCTGCATAAGTTCAGAAATAGGACGCGCCTGTTTAGCCTGATTACAATAATAAGAGTTAAAAAATTGAATAAAAGTCCATTGTGTCCACTTATAATACTTAGGGTCACAAGTTTTAACTTCTCTATCCCAATCGAAAGAAAAACCTATACGGTCTAATTGTTCTCTATATCTTTTTATATTTTTTTCTGTTGTAACAGCAGGATGCGTGTTTGTTTGGATGGCATACTGTTCGGCAGGAAGTCCGTAAGCATCATATCCCATAGGGTGAAGTACGTTGTAACCTTTATGGCGCATATAGCGGGCATATATGTCGGAGGCAATATATCCAAGTGGATGACCTACGTGTAATCCGGCACCGGAAGGATAAGGAAACATATCCAGCACATAATATTTAGGTTTATCCGAGACATTCTCTGCTTTAAAAATTTTTTTCTCTGCCCAATACGACTG
>JALNXP010000067.1 GCA_023230285.1 Bacteroidales bacterium
ATAAATCTGATAAGTCAGCTATTGTCTTCATTGCTTTCAGCGGTATTGTCTCCTTCGGCAAAATGCTCGCGGATGAATTTCTCTACATTTTTCTCCGTATAAAATATTTTGTGGTGAATGGTTATATAGGTCAATTCACCCGCAGAACGGTAACGCTGCAAAGTCCGTTTGCTCACATTCAGCAGTTGGCACAAGTCCTGATTATCCAAAAGCCGCTCCCCATTCAGTACATTATGTCGTCCGCTCATTATATCCATAAACTTATCCAGTCGGTCAAAACGTCCCATGAATTGCTCAAACCATTCGCGCATCCAATCTCTCAATCCTTCGTCTTCTTCATTCATGGTTGCCTCCTTCCGTTTTTTTATTTCTTATTACACGACCAGATAGCATACGTTTGACCTCTGCCAGTGTGTACCGTGCTTTACCACCCCGAATGGAATAGGTTATTTCTCCATTACTGCGTAACCGTTGCATGGTTCGTTTGCTTACCTGCAACATGGTTGCAGCATCTTGGTCGCTTACCCAAACTTCCGAAGGGTCGGGTTGCGGTATCGCATTCTCTTTCACCTGCTTTTTTATGTCGGAATGAATGCACTCGATTTTTCGCACTAAACTTTTATACGCTTCCGATTCTATGGTTATGACTTTCATATTCGTAACTTGTTGATTCGATGCAAAGGTCGGAAGTAATGAAGTGTCGATTTCACAAGTTTACCCAAGTTGGGTACGAATTTTCTTTGATTTAACAGTAATATGCTATTGTATAAATAATTACTCTTTTTATTGTCATTTTTAGCCATCATTGCCAGTAAGACAATCAAGCGAAAAATAGAGTAAATACCCCTAAAAAGACAAACACCCAAGTTGGGTGAACTTGGATGTTTGATATATTTATGACGTGATCAATAAAACTTGGGAATATCTATACAGAATCAATTCTTGCTTGCTATTAGAAAATAATGATCTATCTTAACTCCCGTTGTATTCTCTATTTCATCAAAAGTCAACTTCATCGTTTATCTTGTTTATATGCTTTTTCCAGTATTAGTTCAACAACTAATTTCAAATCTTTGTGATACTTAGGAAGTTCCATTGCCAAAGCCTTCAAGAATAATAATTTTTCTAAAGAAATCGCAATATAGTTCTGCTCAACTACACCGTTTTCTTTCAGATAATCATAATCAAACGTGCATATTTGGTTCCACATTTCAAAACTATATTCGCATATTCCGATATCACCACACAGATCCTTGATGTTATTTGGATATTTATTTTTTAGTGCTTCATGGTCTTCACTATGTACTACAAAATCAATATCTAACCCGGATTTACGCAAGCCATAATATTCCATTGCTTTTCCGCCGATCAACAAAGGTTTATGAGTGAATTTATATCCCAAAATGTTTAAGTCTATTTCCATACTTATTCATATACAGTTTCTGCGTCTCGTTACTGTGGCTTTTGTTGTCATAACAACAGGTCTTTCAAGCTAATTATTTTGCAGCCTTTACTCTCGTAATAATGAAGCATCTCATCAATTTTCCTTTTGTCGTAACTCGTAATACAATCAGACAAGACATTAACCGTATAACCAGCCTTACTCATGTTATAGCAGGTTGATTTAACACAAGCAATAGCATCTGCTCCTGTTATGTAGAACTCATCTATTCCGTTTTTACTAATAAAGCCTGCGAACTCTTCACTGGTCAATGCATTTCCTTTGTATTTAGTGAAAATATTCTCCGATACTATTTTCATATCCGGAACTAATTCAGCCCCACGTGTATTTGGTTTGAAAGTCCTTGTACCGTCTGATAAATTTTCGTGCCTTATATAAACAACGTGAATACCATTACTGGTCGCCCAGTCGATGACTGTATTTATATTGCCGATTACTTCCTTGTAATTCTTTGTTATATCATTTTGAATATCTATTATTACCAATGCTTTACTCATTTTCTTATGTTTTGCGTCCTTATTGGGCGGTTTATACTTAGTTCATCCATTTCTTTTCAGGCACAAAGATATTGGTTTTATTCGACAGAAGCCTTTATCTCTGTTCCTGATTTCTCTGATATTGCCTATTAACATATTAGAAAATTTCTTTTGCATAGCTTCGTTTACCTTATAAAGGGAACAATGCTTTTACTAAGGGCATCATGAAGCCAGTTTTCGTTTAACTGTCCCATGTTATCAGGCAACCTATCATACTGAAAGAATCTAAGTTCTTCCGTTTCTTCATTTGAAAAATTTGACTGAATCTTTTCTGTCAACTTGGCTTCAAAATAAGACGTGATATACTGTACATTTCTTTCAGGATAGTAATAGGCTTGAGATTTTGGGCTTGAATAAATCCCAATAAGACGCTTGATAATAGCATCACAAGCAGTTTCTTCTTTAATTTCTCTTATTACGGTATTTTCAATCGTTTCTCCGTATTCTACGTGTCCGCTGATAATACACCATTTTCCTGTGTCTCTTCTCTTTTGCAAGAGAATCTCTCCTTTGTCATTGAATATAATTACTGCAATAGCAGGTAATATATAATTATTTTGTTGCATAGTTATTTTTCAGTGATAACTTCTTATATCTGTGGACGGAACAAGCTCTTTTTTAACATTACCATATCCTTTAGTTGAACGCCGTTTTCATAGATAGGAGTGTCATAAATATCCGTAAAGTAATTCTTTTTTATGTCATATTTAACAAATCCGTTCTTTTCATAAAAACGGATTTGCTTTATTCCGCAATCGGCTGTCCCGAGAATAATTTCTTTATATCCTTGTGCTTTGGCAATCTTAAATGATTCCATCAATAATTGGCTACCTATTCCTGTATTTTGATATTGTTCGGCAACAGCAATATTCATTATTTCTATCGTATCAGTATTTATATGACGCAAGCAAAACACACCGATAGAAATACTACTGTCAATCTGTTTCGCCACATATACCTCCGAATCGAAAAGATATTTGTTAATCCCTTCTATTGTTTCGTCCGCCAATAAAAGCAGGTCATATGGATAGTTCTCTGTTACTTTGCTTATTTTTAGATTCATACCTCGTTTTTTTTTAAAAGCGTTGAAATAGACTTTATGGCTTTTTATATGCCATTTGTACAACTCCATTTTTATAACTCTCACTACTTTGCAACTCCCATTTTAATTCTTTGGACTGTCCCGGAAATAAGCGAATACCGTTTCCGAGAACAATAGGAATGACGGTTATTATCATCTCATCAACCAGATCCGCAGCAAGTAGCATTGAGAGCAATTCTCCGCCACCAAACAGCCAAATATCTTTTCCCGGTTCGTTACGCAGAGCAACAATACGTTCAGTTACATTTCCCGTAATGAATTTTATATTGTTCTTTTCTCCCCAATCATGGCGAGAAACCACATAGACTGTTTTATCAGCATATGTACCCATTGCATCCATGTTTGATAATTCACGCCAAGAACGACCACCCATGATAATAGTGTCAATCGAAGCCATAAATTCTTTATGACCATAATTCATTTCTTGGGTAATAGGAAATTCCGAAAGCCATTCGATACCACCGTCCGATTCTGCAATGTACCCGTCAATGGAAGTCGCTATGTACAATTTTATTTTTTTCATGATTTTCAATGTTATACAAAATACGAAAAAAGCGTGGAACTCACACTGCTCAATGTAGAGGTACTGGCATACCCGACTATCGAAACAGGCAAGCCCACGCCATACTTTCGTATAGCATGAACATTGCAACTGTTGTCTCGATAGTCTTTGAAAAGTGCCAGTTTTCTACATTGAGACGTTCAGTGAACGTTATGTTTTATATTTATGAAGTATCTGATATACTTCTAATTCTCTTTATTTTACGCATACAAAGATAATATATTTAATCGGTTTATCTGCTGTCTGCATCATCCATTCTCCGGGTTAACGCCTTAATCAAGCGATTGAGGTATTCCGTCCGATTGCTTTTGCGGCTTCGGATTTCTAAAAATATATGGTAAATATCGCTCAAATCGACCTTGAAAATTCTTCCGAAAATGGTTGCCAATGCTTTAATCTCTATCATTCCTGCATTGATGCTCTTTTCCTCGTGGATTCCGTAAATTATTTCGCCAAGTGCCGTTTTTTTATCAGTCCATTTTGCAGATGGGAGTTCATCATCTATTTGATAGCCGTTTTCTTCCTGATACTTCAATTTAGACAACTCGCAATTCAGATAAGCCGCCAACATATCGTTGGCAAGTAATTTAGCGACCTTGAAATCGAAGTTGGTAGAAAATTTGGGGTCTCGTTCGAAATAGAAACTTTCCAGATTCAAATCTATTTCGTGGCGACCTCTTAAAAAATAAACTTCGTCAAAACAACTCTGTCCTGAACGGTAATACTGAATAAATTCAGTATTCTTATTACAGAAATCGTTTATTTGGTTATGCTCTTTTTCCAGATATGTTCTTATGGTGGTATAGTTTGAAACAGGGCGATTGACCTCAAGGTAATATATCTTACGAAGATATATCAACTTACTGAACGCTTTGGGCTTGGTTTCTTTGAAGAATGTTATTTCCTCCTGCCGGGTTGGAAACTCGTACTCCGAAACCGTTGCTTTCAGTTCTTCAAAAGTATTTTCCATCGTCAATATCATGGACGGAGTGTTTTGAACTATATCATACAATTCCAATTCTCCTACTTGAATTGAAGCACTCAACTCGCTGACTATTTTTTCTATTTTATCTTTCATAAGAGTATCTGAATAATGAGAGCTACCTGAATATTTAGAATTTCAAACCTATCTTAAAAGAAATAGAATGATGACTTAGCTTCTCCTCAAACTCTTTCAGGAAGAAGCTATCAGTATGTTTTTTCAGCCGTTCTAATTCCTGTAACTCATAACCGACAGCCAGTTGCAGTTTCATTTTGTTTTTTAGCGGATATTGAATCCCCACAGACTGGTTCATGAAAAACCCGCCGTTGGTATTACCGGACGGGGCAAAAGCATACCCGACAGCAGATTCGACATAAGGCGTAAACTTTCGCTCCCTCCCGATTTGAAACCTTATATTGCCATACACAGGGATAAGCGTTTTCTCATAAAACGATAATCCCGTTCCTGCTCCGGCAGACCATCTATCGGTCAACTTGTAATACCCCAAGACCTGCCATGTGAAAGGAGTGGAGGACGGTGTACTCATGGATAATCCCGTTCCGATAGTCGTTGCGAAAGATATTTTACTTTCGCCATTGGTTTGCGCTTTCACGCTACTAACTGCAATACACAGAAGTATAATAAAGATAAATCGTTTCATATCATTGAATATTAATGGTTATTTCTTTTGCGATGTTTAATGCGGATGTCAAAGAAGATGTGTCAGAATAAATATTCCCGTTGCTTCCGTCAGGACTACTATGCCCAATGATTGTTGCCGTATATTGCTTCCTGTTGGAATCGAGGTCTATTTCCGCCGAATAAACTACGGCAGGTTGTCCGCTACCTTCTTTACCGCCTGAATAATTTGCATCCCCTTCTTTTGCATTTTTTGGGTAATTATCGTTCCAGTCCGTAGAATGGTTCAGTTCTATTTTCACAACGAATTGTTTCAAATCACCGACCGGACACATTTTTACGTCAAAACTTCCATGTGGTGTTGCACCGGAGATACCGTCAACCAAAGGTTCTGATTTTGTCGGCAGATATAATCCGTCCGGATACTGAACTCCACGAGCGTAACACCATGTCGGCAATGATTCTTTTCGTCTGTTACCCCCATTGGATTGCCATGATTCAGTTGCTATCTTGTGGCTTGCATAAATGGTTGTGAGGTAATTACCTGCTAAATCCTCCACCCATATAGCAATTTGAGGTGGATTTTTCTTGTTAATGCCCAAAAATGCAGGGAAGTCATGTAACCATTCGTCCCCTTTTGTTACCAAGACTTTAATATCGTCCTCCTTGTAGGTAACTAAATCCTTGTCGCACGAAGTCAGCACTCCCAGTGCTGTAATTCCTGCTACTACTAAATTTCTTGCTTTCATTTTTACTTTATTTATTTGTTAATAATGTGTCCGAGTGGGTACATTGTGGGTAAAAAAATATCACACGTACCTATCCATGCTTTCAGACTGTTTTATACGGTAGTTATCCTGTTCGTCCAGATAAATGATATAGTACTCCATTGCTCCGTTTGTTCGTAGCAATTCGTCCAGTTTGTCTGTTTCTACTGCCATAATTGTGGTAGCATATGCATCGGCGGTGGTACAATCGGAAGCAATAACCGTAGCACTTAAAATACGGTTATTCGCCGGATAACCTGTCTGCGGATTAATCGTGTGCCCATATCGCTTACCGTTTTGGGAGCGGTAGTTATTATAGTTCCCCGAAGTCGCAACCGCTGTTTTTCCCGTCAAACGAAGGATTATTTCAAATTCGGACGATTTATCAATTCCCAAATACTTGGGCGGTTTAATTATTCCGATAGACCAATCCGAGCCTGCACCATTTTTACCCTTTGTCACAATCTCGCCGCCAATATCAACCATGTAGTCATTTATACATTTGCTGTCGAGGTAACGGGCAATAATATCACATGAAAGTCCGTCCCCGATAGCGGAAAAGTTTAGTTGAATACGGGAATCTTTCTTTTCAATGAAACCATTTCTTAGAGTAACTTTGTTGTAGCCGACATACTCCATTATTTCATTTATCAAACTATCAGATGGTTCTTCCATATTCTTAAATCCAAATCCCCAAAGATTGATTAACGGAGAACAGGTAGGGTCGAATGCTCCTCTTGTCTTTTCGGCAAGTTCCATTGAGCGGTTAAAGGCTTCTATGAAAATGGCATCCAAAGCTACTTCCTCGTTATTATTTACTTTCGATAAGGTTGATTGCTGGTCGAACGGATTGAGGGATTCGTAAAAGACATCATAAATAAACAGGATATCTTCGCTCAAATCGTAAGGATAGTTGTAAGTTATCCTGTAATATGTATGCCTTTCTCCCGACAATACATGATATTTGCTCTTATCATCGCATCCGGTAGAACCATATAATATAAATGGGAACATAGCTAATGTAAATTGCTTATTGATTAACATATACAGTAATTCCTTTTACAATTTCCAAAGCTGTAGTCAGCTTAGAGGTGTCGGAATAAATGTTGCCGTCGGAACCGTCGGGGCTGCTATGTCCGATAAGCTCTGCCTTAAATTCCCGTTGCCCGTTAGTTAAATCAACCACAACCTGAAAAACGATTGCAGGTTGTCCGCTTCCCATTTTTCCACCGGAATAATTAGCATCTCTCTCTTTCGCGTCTTTAGGATAATGCTCATTGAAATCCGTTGAGTGATTAAATTCGCACTTAACAACAAACTGCTTAATATCTCCGCTCATTTGAAGGTTAGTAGCAAAACTGCCTTTGGGTGTCGCCCCGGTTACGGCATCCGGTAGCGGTTCGTTTTTAGTCGGAAGATAAAGCCCGTCAGCATACTGCTTACCTTGTGAATAACTCCAACAGGGGAGCGATTCTTTACGCCTGTTTCCTCCGGCAGCAGTCCATGACTGCTTTGCCAACTTCTCGCTAACATAGATTGTGGAAAGGAAATTTCCCTCCAAATCCTCTGTCCATATAGCTATCTGCGGAGCATTCTTCTTTTTGATAAACCAGAAGATAGGAAAGTCATGTAACCACTCGCTCCCTTGTTCTATAGTGATTTTAATATTACCGTTACCAAATTCCGAATGAACAGTACCTTGTCCGCTACAACCCAATGTCGTTATTGCTAAAGCCATACTTAAAATTGCTTTTTTCATTGTTGGTTATTTTATGATTATATCTATCAATACATCAATTCCTTTAGCTATCTGCTCCCAACCTTTATCGCTTTGGATGTCAATATCGTTATACATCTTACAGTTTTCTGCAAACATGGCTAAATATACTATTCCTGCATCCATAAGAGCGGATATGGCTTGTAATTGCTCCTTATCTACCTTTGCGAATCCAGACATTATTTCCATAAATTGTACTCCGTTTTTTTCTCTTTGGGCGCGGATTTCTACTACGAAATCTTTATCAGAAGACAGCTCCCATCGTTTCAATCTTTTAAGCGCAATATTATCCCTGTATTCAGCTATTTCCCTGCGATAAAATGTTTTCAGATAGGCTTTAATATCCGAAACATCCGGTCGCTCCAATGGTGTATTAAGCCAAAAATCATGTTTCTTCATGTAAGCATAGATTAAACCATCGAGAGATTCAAAATAGCGGTAAATGAGAGTTTTGTTTACTCCCGCTTGCTCAGCCACTTTCCTTACTCCAAGCGATTCAAAGCCTTCCACTACAATAAGTTCTCCGACCGCATTAATCAGTTTTTCTTCGGTCATATCCCGATCTCGTTCTATTTTCGTCATTTTGATTCAATTTTGTATCCAACTGGATACAAAATTAAGTAACCATTCGGACACAACCAAATTTTTCGGCAATTATTTTTTAAAATAAATTGTATTCTATTGAAAGGGAGTGATTTATAGCTGATAAGCTAAAAGCATACAAATGATGTTTACTTCCTTTCAAATCAGAGTTCCGCTTTTGTTCAAGGTATTATTGTGTATGACAAAAGGATTGGAGTTTGACCAAGTAATCATCCCACAAGTAACTGACAGGAAATGCAATTCGGATATTGACCGGAGTATGTTTTATGTTTCAGCAACAAGGGCGATGCACAAGTTGACATTAACTTTTGTTGGAATGAAAAGTAAACAGTTTTAATGGCTTTAAATATATTTGAGAATATTGGCAATATGGGGATAATTTCGTACCTTTGTATTCATTAAGCGTTCTTAATGTATTGTTGAAAACGAAGCTAATCAGCGAATAATGATAGCTGGTTTCTAAATCGTTACCTGTTTGCAATATCAATCTTGCAACACGCTGAAATACATTCGATTGGAAGACTTTACATGTCTTGCAACATGAAATGTCAGGTTCTTGTTTATGTTGCAAATGGTTGCAATCTCTTTCAGGTAATCATTAACTTTCTGATTGCTTATAATCGGTAAAATCATTCCATTGGGTAACTTGTCTTTGTATTTTTCAAGAATGGCTTTTGGTATTTCAAGTAATCGAATGTTGGATGCCACATTTGTTTTGTGCCGTTTCGTCATTATCCACAAATTACCATCAAATGAGGTGCGAATGTTTTCTTTGGTAAGCTCACATACATCAATGTATGAAAGCGCCGTATAACAACTGAAAATGAATAAATCCCGTACCTGTTCCAATCGTTTAGAAGCAAACTTCTTCTTGTAGATGGCGGTTATTTCTTCCATTGTTAGATAATCCCTGTCGGTTTGCTCAAACTTTACCCGGTAATTCCCGAAAGGGTCAGCGGTGACTAATCCTGTGTTCTTTGCAAAGTTCACAACTGTTCTAAAGCGTTGTATAAACTTCATCGCTGTATTGTGGGTGCATCCATAGTGATTTTTGATATACAACAGAAAATTATCAATAAATACAACATTAATTTCCTTGATAAGTATATCCGAAACCGAATACTTTAATTTCATAAACTCGATAAGACGTTTCTTTGTCAGTTCGTAACGTGAATAAGTCTTATCTACTGTGTTCATATTTACCTTTTGCAAATATTGCTCGTTGTGCATCTCGAAGAACTCAATTAAGGTTTTACCCCGTTCAATCTTACCTAAAAAGGCATTCTTTACCCGTCCAGAGGTCACATAACCGTCTTGTTCCAATAGAGCATGATAATGTTGGTGTACAGTGCTTCGGATGCTGTCTAACATAGAATTGATACTCATGGCTTCGGCACTTCTACCGGTTGCTTTTCCTGCACTCACACTCCAGTTTACCGGGTTTATTTCCATTTGTGTGTTGAACTGTGCCACGATTTGGTCGATGGTAATTCTTGCAATGATTGGTGCATTGCCGTTCTTTTTTGCTGCATTTCGTTTTACGAAAAATAAGAGCTTGAAAGTACTTCTCATAATCTCACTTTTTTAGTTACAAAATTACTTTGATTGATTGAAAATGAGATATTTGCAGACCGGACAAATTGGGACAACACTTAGCCAATTTTAGACATTCTGTGACCTATTTTTCCTAAGATTGGAATGGTCACGAATTGGTCACAGAAGTATGTCTTTTCGTGACCTTTTGGTGTCTTTGGTCACGGACATTATACAAAGAAAAAACTCCTGCAATACCTTGATATTGTAGGAGTTGTCTTCTTAAAGTCTTGTTTTGACTTGTCTTTCAGTGATTCGCCTGGGGTTCGAACCCAGGACCCCATCCTTAAAAGGGATGTGCTCTACCAGCTGAGCTAGCGAATCGACCTGGTGCTTTCTTTCAAAAGCGAGTGCAAAGATAAAACGTTTATT
>JALNXP010000289.1 GCA_023230285.1 Bacteroidales bacterium
GTATTGTTGTCATGCACAACCTTAATAAAAATATTAATTTTTCATTAACATGGGTATATGGCACAGGAAACGCCATTACATTGCCAGTTAGTGCATACTCTATAATGACCGAAACAGGTTTAGAGCAAATATATGTTTATGAAGGTATAAATACATTTAGAATGAGAGATTATCATAAAATGGATATTGGGTTCAATTTTAATAAAGAAAAAAAATGGGGAACAAGAACATGGAGTATAAGTGTGTATAATTTATATAACCGCAAGAATCCATATTATTACTTTTTTGAAAAAAAATCGAATAATAGTGATGAAGTTGTTTTAAAGCAATTAAGTATGTTCCCGATTATGCCTTCAGTAAGTTATAGTATTAGTTTCTAATAATATGTATATGAGATATTTACGTGTGCTAACAAAGGCTAAAATCAAGCGGGCAGATGATAATGCAAATTTGAAGGGCAGTACATCTAATAAACTTTATCGCAGGTTGACAGGGTAGTGCTCCGAAATGCCCGCCAGCTTTTAGCCTCAGGCGTTATGTGGCATAATAATACGACAGCAGAAACTATAATATTAACAAAAGAAACAGATGAATAAAATAAAATTTTTTATAATCGGGTTAACTATGATTTTGACTATTAATCAAGGATACTCACAAATTAGTTATTCGATAAAAGCTGAGACAGGATTTTTAATGTATCAAAATAATACAATACAGGTTGACCCTGGTCCAAATTGGAAAGGTTATAATTTGTGCGAACAAAACGGTATAGATTTTAATATTGTAAACGGTATTGATTTTGAAAATAAACTATTTGCGGGAATTGGTATCGGATACTTAAATTTTGAAGGGATAAACGGATTTTATGCATTTACAGACTTTGAATACCTGCCTTTAAAAACCAAACTAACACCACTTGTTAATTTGAAAATCGGATATAGTCACATTTGGAATCAATATGAAAATGGCACGGGAACAGGATTTGTTGAATTATCGACAGGACTAAATTATAGACTGACAGAGAAAATTGATATTTATGCAAAATCAGGTTTTACCATAACACAACAATCATTGTTAATTCCGATAAGACTTGGTATTAAATTTTGATGAAAAAGAAAGAATTACGCCACATAACGGGCGTTTGATACAATGGAGGGTAACGTGGTTAATTGAACATTCTGCCTCGCATCAACTTTTGCGGTGTATTGACAGTTTTGTGTTTCGAAATCTGCTACTGCACACACACGCAAACCGTTATGTGCCATATTAAAAAACGATTGTTTAAAAGTAGATTTTATGAAAAATATTCTAATGATAATTCCCCCGGAAAGGTTTAGAGATGAAGAATTATTTGAGACTAAAGAAGAATTAGAAAAGTTCGGTCATAAAATTTCGATAAATGTACCAAAGAATTCAAGACTATTTGGCCAAACAATAGGGAAGCTACTATTAGACAAAAATGATTAATCAACCATAACAATAAAATACAATGTCATTACAAGAAGTCCTTGAATTTCGCCGTTCTGTTCGCTACTTCGACGAAGCGAAAGAGCTAAACACTGAAAAGGTAAAGCGCTGCATCGAATTGGCAACGCTTGCACCCAATAGTTCCAATATGCAATTGTGGGAATTTTATCACATAACCGACCCTGAGATGCTGAAAAAAATATCCCATGCTTGCCTGGATCAAAAAGCAACAGAAACAGCTAAACAAATTGTGGTTTTCGTAACTCGCAGAGATTTACATCGTAAACGTTCAAAGGCTAATTTGGAATTTGAAAAAGGGAATATTGCTCGTAATAGTCCACCGGAAAAACAAGAGAGGCGATGGAAAGATCGCCAACTTTACTACAACCGCTTGATACCGTTTATGTACGGTCGTTTTTTCGGATTGCTTGGAATTTTTAGGAAGATTCTTACTGCATCTATCAGTCTTTTCCGTCCAATGGCAACATCGTTTTCTGAAAGTGATATGCGTGTGGTTGTGCATAAAACTTGTGGTTTGGCGGCACAGACTTTTATGATTGCAATGGCTGAAATCGGTTATGATACGTGTCCATTGGAAGGGTTTGACAGCCGTAGGGTAAAAAAGTTACTCAAACTGCCTTGTAGCGCCGAAATCACTATGGTGATCCCTTGTGGAATTAGAAAAGGAACATGTGGAATTTGGGGAGAACGGTTTAGGGTACCGTTTGAGGAGGTGTACAAAAATATATAGTTGGATTTAGTAATAACCCAAATATTAGAATAAAATCTTCATAAAAACTTAACTCCTTTTCTTTCGTACCTAAGTGTGATATGGGTATTTTTGTATCAAATACAAATTATAACTGTATGAGAACAAGAAATCTATTAGTTTGTTTATTGCTCATCCTTTCGGCAGGCGCTTTAGTTGGTGGAGGCGCTTTTTTGGTGTTTCCCGAAGGATGGATGGAAATGACGCCCGAATTGGTTTTGCAACATTCGCCTTTTAAAAATTTTCTTATACCCGGACTGATTTTGTTTACTGTACTTGGGTTGATGCCGATTTTTGTTGTTTGGGGACTGATAAAACGCAAGGATTGTAAGTTTGCACAGGCTTTAAACCTACTTCCCGATATGCATTGGGCTTGGACTTGGTCGGCGTACATAGGTTTTGCACTTATTATTTGGATTTATATGCAAGTCTATTTCCTGCAAGGTTTTCACTGGCTACACTCGTTTTATTTTTTCTATGGTGTTTTACTATTAGTTATAGTGCTTTTAAAGCCGCTACGTAAAAGCTATTCTGTAAAAAATAAAACTAATTGATTCGAACAAGTATTTATGAGAAAATTAAAGAATACCATACTTCTTTAACTGTTATATGGGTTATTATGCTACTTTTATCACTGTTATGATTTTCACAAGTTGTGCCAATAGCGAAAATTGTTTTTGTTAAAGATAAATCTGAAATTATTAGAA
>JALNXP010000068.1 GCA_023230285.1 Bacteroidales bacterium
AGAAGTGCGAAAAATTGATGTTCTTTTGTGAAGCGTAGCGAAACCAAAGAACATCAATAGGTTTCAAATAGCAATAACAAAAAAAAGAGACTTTATTTTGGTAAAGAGTCCCTACAAACATGCGACCCCTACGGGGTCATGTCAGAGAATTTACAAACTGATAAGGCAAACTCAAAATTGTTGCAAAGCAACAATGCAGACCCGCCTTGGCTGATGAGGTTTTGACGCAGCGGAAGACTTTTTTGTTACTTTTCTAATCATAAAAAAGTAAAAGAAGAAATTCTCAACTCTTTATTGTATTTTCGCAATGCTAATGAATCTACGGAATTTATCTTTAAAATATATATCGTTATTTCTCAGAGCTAAATTCAAAAAAAACATATATCTTTGCATCTTAAAAAACGAAAAAGCATGGGCATATTTTCATTTTTCTCCAAAAAAAATAAGGAGCAGGATAAAGTTCAGGAAAAACAGGAGCTTAACGAGGGCTTAAAAAAAACAAAAGAGAGTGTCTTCTCTAAGTTGAGTAGGGCAATTGTCGGAAAATCTAAAGTTGATGATGAAGTGCTTGATAATTTAGAAGAGGCATTGGTAACTTCGGATGTTGGCGTAGATACTACATTGAAAATTATTGATAGAATTCAAAAGCGTGTAGCTCGCGACAAGTTTTTAAACACCTCCGAGCTTAATTCCATATTAAAAGAGGAAATTGCGGGACTGCTGTCGGAATCATCGCAAAATGATAATGATAACTGCGGCATCCCTGATACGGACGAGCCTTATGTTATCATGGTAGTTGGTGTTAATGGAGTAGGTAAGACTACTACTATCGGGAAACTTGCCAACATGTTTAAGAAGGCAGGGCTTTCTGTGATGCTTGGTGCTGCCGACACTTTTAGAGCTGCGGCTGTCGACCAGCTTAAGATATGGGCAGAGCGTGCCGGTGTGCCAATAGTGTCGCAGGGTATGGGTGCCGACCCGGCTTCCGTGGCTTACGATACAGTGGCTTCAGCTAAAGCCAATAATGTCGATGTCGTTATTATTGATACCGCCGGTCGTCTGCATAATAAAGTTCATTTGATGAACGAGTTGTCTAAGATTAAAAAGGTGATGCAGAAAGTTATTCCTAATGCTCCACAGGAAATTTTACTCGTCATAGACGCTTCTACCGGACAAAATGCAATTGAACAAACTAAACAGTTTACTCAGGCTACCGATGTTAATGCTCTCGCTATTACCAAACTCGATGGCACTGCTAAAGGCGGTGTCGTATTAGGAATATCCGACCAGTTTAAAATTCCAGTGAAATACATCGGCGTGGGCGAAAAAATCGATGACCTCCAACTCTTTGATAAATACCAATTTGTGGAAACTTTGTTCTCAATAGAATAATTCTTTGTCTAATAATGTTTTGTCAAATAATATGTTTTTACGATGAAAAATAATACACCGCAAATATTTACCAATGTCGATATTATTGATGCTGCCAGCGATGGCAACGCTGTAGGCAAAACCGCCGATAACCTGATTTTGTTTGTGCCTTATGGCGCTCCCGGCGATAATGTTGATGTGCAAGTTACCAAAAAACGTAAATCTTTTAAATACGGTAAAATTATCGCCTTTAACAAGTTGTCAGAGAATAGGGTAGAACCTAAATGCGAGCATTATACTATGTGTGGCGGCTGTAAATGGCAACACCTTAATTATAAATCGCAACTGTTCTTTAAACAAAAACAAGTGGCAGATGCCCTTACAAGAATAGCAAAAGTTAATGTTGATGATGTTTTACCTATTCTGCCTTCTGATAATACAGAGTATTATAGAAATAAGTTGGAGTTTACTTTTTCCGACTTTCGCTGGATGCCCGAAGGTGAGTTTAAATCCGGCGAACCTCGCAACCTCAACGGCTTGGGATTTCACCTGCCGGGCATGTTCGACAGAGTTATTGATGTTAAAAAATGTTATTTGCAAGCATATCCATCTGACGACATCAGACTTTTTGTGAAAAATTACGCCTTGGAGCATGAACTGACTTTTTATAACGTCAAAACTCATTCCGGCTTGCTCCGTAATCTGATGATAAGACAGTCTAATACCGGCGGACTGATGGTGGTATTGGTGGTAAACTATAACGCTGAAAAAGAGTTTCTTCCATTATTGAGCGAGTTGCAAAATGCCTTCCCGCAAATTACCTCGCTGATGTATATCATAAATGATAAATTTAATGATGATTATGCCGACAGAGATGTGAAATTATTTTACGGTGAAGACCATCTTGTGGAAGAAATGGAAAACTTTAAGTTTATTGTCAGTCCTAAGTCTTTTTATCAAACTAATCATGAACAAGCTTATAAATTGTATAAAGTAGCACGCGAATTTGCCAACTTGACCGGTAAGGAAATTGTTTACGATTTATATACAGGAACAGGAACTATCGCTGTTTTTGTTTCAGCAAAAGCTAAAAAAGTTGTTGGTATAGAGTATGTTGAACAAGCTGTTAATAATGCTGTCGTAAATGCCGAGATTAATGGTATTAATAACCTTTCTTTTTTTACCGGAGATATGGCAAAGATATTAACCGAAGACTTTATTGCAAAAAATGGAACTCCTGATGTGATTATTACAGACCCGCCGCGTGCAGGAATGCACCCTGATGTCATTAATCAAATTTTAAAATGCAGCCCTGAACGGATAGTTTATGTGAGCTGTAATCCTGCAACGCAAGCACGCGACATAGCCCTACTCTCAGAAAAGTATGACGTTAAAAAAGTACAACCGGTAGATATGTTCCCTCATACACAACATGTAGAAAACGTAGCCCTACTCGAACTAATCACTAACCACTAACCACTAACCATTATCCATTATCCATTATCCATTATCCATTATCCATTGTTCATTGTTCATTATCCATTGTTCATTGTCCATTATTCACTTTCCTCTTTTTACTGAAAATATCGGAGAATTTATTGAATTCAGTGTAATATGATAAGCCAATGCCCTGAGTGTACGGCGCATGTTCTTCTAATACATTAAATTCGTTAGACCTGTTGAATGCTTTTACCCTTAATTTTCCATCTTGAGTGATTTTGTACTCTATAATTACATCACCAACAATGTTACTCGCTGTTTGTGTGGTCTGCGAATTGTAATTCTGTACGCCGATGTTGCCGTCAATTATCAGCCTGTTGTTGAAAAGCTCTGTTTTCATCACTATTTCCCATTCTTCCGGAGTTACTTCGTTGCCGGGATTGTAATTGACACCTAAGTCTAAATTGTTGCTTATCATTGATAACCAAGATGATATCTGGCTTGATATAAAACTTAAAGAACTTGCACCGATGCCACTTGATAAAGATGTATTGTTAGAACTGAAATTGAACGATTTAAAAACTAATAACGAGAATACTTGCTGACTGACTTCTGTCTGGTCATTCATGTCGAAAGCAGCAAAAACGAGGTCTTGTATGTCTTTGTCTACATTAGGTAACTCTAAATCGAAACTGATGGTTGGGTTTGCTAACACGCCCGAAAAGTTGATGATGCAGTTTATCGGGATGCGTTGTTCCATAATAGACTGGTCGGTGATTGTCGGTATGCCTTCTAAAGAAGCTCTTAGCTGATAAATTGCCTGCAAATTCATGGTCGCATTCATTGGGTCACCATTGAAAATTAATGAGCCGCCTTCTTTGATTGTGAAATCACGTCCGACTATGCTCTGGAAATTGACGTTGAAATTTCCGGCTGTGACGTAATAGTCGCCTAATACAGAGTATGTCCCGTCTTTTTTCTGAGTGTAGCTGATTTCGCCACTGCCATTGATGTTCATCTCTCCAAAAGAATATGGCAAGTAAATGTTCAGCTGCGTATTAGGATTGATGTTGGCTTTTGCCGATATTGTGTAGAAGTTGTCTTTTACTTTGTTGGCTTTGTTATTATTTGTAATGCTGTCAGCACTGCTTTTACCTTCATTGAAATGTATAAATGAATGTTGAGATGCTGTCTTGTTAGACGATATCGCTATGTTTATTTCTGTTGCAGCACCTGTCGTAACATTGGCGTTGATTTTCATATCCTCCAAAGACCCTTGTAAGGCTGCTGTCCCCGATAAATACGTCTTCCCGTATACAACTTGCTCTAATGTTGGCTGCATGTTGTCAAGAAAGATAAAATCTTCAAACTTGGTATTTAAGGATAAAACCAAATCTTTCCAATTATTATGATATATACTGCCTGATAAGTCAAATGACTTGCCATAGTTGTCGTAAACCTTAAAAGCATCAAAAGATATGTGGTCTGAATAAAAGTCGACAGAATTTGAAAAATTGTATTTCGCACCTGTGAAATTTATGGCTAACGATGTTTGCTTAAAGTCAATAGAACCTTGCAATACAGGCGATTTTAAAGTGTTTTGTATACTTAAATTTCCGGAAACACTACCACGTAAGTTATTAGCAAAATTGTTAATTAACGGATTAATTAAACTTATGTCAAAGTTATGAACTCCTAATTTACCGTTAATGTCACCATCTGACGTAAAAGGATAGTATGTTGCAGTTAAACTTATAACAGTATCTACAAAATTACTTACAGCTTTATATATGTGCGTGTTGATGTTTATCCCTTTTGTTTCGTTATTCCATTCACTGTTAAAAGACATGTCTCCAATCATTTTGTCGTTAAATAATAAGTCGTCAATGGCAATATCTGCAACTATATATGGATTATTGTTGGTCTTTTGCAGTTTTATGTTGCCATCAATGATACCGTTGAGTTTAATGTCTTTAGGTGTAAATAAATTTACAGGAGCAATGTTTAAGTTGCTGAAATATGCTTGTATGGAATCATCAAAATTTTTAGAGTAATAACCGTCTGCAATTAAAAAAGTGCTGTCACTTTCTATCTTTAAATTGTTCAATGCCAAGTAATCAGGATTATATACAATGTCTTTGGCACTTGTGATTTTGTATTTGTTTTTTTGAAGAGAAATATATGTGTCTTCAGGAAAATTCAATAAAATATCAGGATAATTTTTAAAATTAACTAACATGGAAATTTTGCTGTCAGTATTATATGATGTGTCAACCCATGCTAATCTGAAAAAGGCAGTGTCACGATATGCTTCATTGAACAATGAAAGGTTTGAAAAATCAATAAATTCACTTTGGGTTATTTCGTCACTTAGTGATAAGTGATTGATATGTAAATTGTTACTTAATTTTGTCGAATCTAATTTAGAAAAAATATCTATGTTGCTCAATTTGGTTTCGTTGAATGATATATTATTGGTTTTCAATGAGAATGTTAAATCGCGTAAGTTGTTCATATCCAGCGAAATGTCTATATTATCATTGATTGTTATATTGTCTGACAATAATTTTGTAAAAGTTTCGGGCTGTAGAACATCTATGTCTATATGTAAGTTTTTACTTTTTATTGCTTGTGAATTTTCAGATGTATATTTACTTGGTACAAGGTATGCCGCTATGTTGTTAATAATGTATGGTAATTCTTCATAAACAAAGTCACCGTTGATATTAACTTTTAAAGGCTCTGCAATAACGGAAACAGTTTTAGTGCTGTCAGCAAACTCTTGATTGACGAAAATATTGCCAATATTATTGGTATATCCGTTTCTTTTAATTGTAAGGTTGGATACGTTGATTTGTGCGTTTAGGCTGTCTAAGTTTAAGCCGTTGATGTCAGCATTTATGAAGCCGGCGGCAGAATATTGCGATGTGCTTGATAATAGCCCTAACTTGTTGAAATTCACGTGATTGAAATCAATGGAAATGTTGGTGATAGGTCTGGTGAGGTCGAAAAGATGGTTTAGATTGAATTGTAAAATAATATTTTCATTAAATACTTGTATTGCCGAATTTAATACTTCTCCATCGTTGCTAATATCAAAAGTCAAGTCGTTAATTGTAGCTTCGGGGAGCTTGATTTTGGTAACAACGCCATCTGCCGTGTATTGTTGCGGAATGAATTTTTCTGCTACACTGTTAAAATTAATAGAAGCATCAATGGTAGAAATGTGAGAAGTGATATCTAACAACTTACCAATTTCGATTTTGGAACCGTTTAATTTGACGTTGAAATTGTTGTATTTTTCGTCAATTTTGTTGTAGTCAATATCTGCTATAATATTTCCAAGGTCGGTTTTGATGTCGGCTTGTGTAGAGAAATCATCGAATTTTCCGAAGAAGTTGCCATTTAAATTTATAAAGCCCAACTGTTTGATGATGTCCGGCAACACTAAATGATAAGGAGTATCGACATTTTTTTGAAAAACGGGGACATTAATTTGCGTTATATTGTTATAGTCAGTGGTGAATTTTTCTATGTTAAGCCCTAACTCCATGTCTTTTGTGTCGACATTCCTTAGAAATACGTCTCCTGCATAATACGTCTTGTCTTTATAATGTAAATCTATGTTGGTGATGTCCATGTGATTAACCGGACCTCTGACTTCAGCTTCAAGGTCAAAAAGGTTGTCAGCACCGGCTAATGTTGATGTAAAACGGCTGATGTCTATCAAGTTGATATTGGAGCCATCTCTAACAGTGCCTATAATTTCAACAGAATCAGTGAAATGCGAATAACCTTGAAAATTTCTGTAATTGAAAATCAGGTCAAGGTCGGCATCGGAGTTTGGCGTGTGAAAAACAGTGCCTATAGAGCGTAATGTTGTCGAACTTATTGTAAAATCCGAGTTGAAAGAATTGATGATGAAACCGGCTTGCTCTTTCAAGGAAATGTTTAATATTTTTAATGATACACTGTCGTTGATGACGGTGAGGTCCATAAATTCGCCATAAAACTCTGTTACGTCTATATCATTAAAGTCCGTCTCTAAATTTCTGTTTGTATAATTGCAATCTTTGTATTGATATTCCCAATTGTATACTTTTATATAGTCAGCTAAGACGTAAATAGGTTTGTCGTTTTTTTTAGACGTTTTATTTTTTTTAGACGGAAACATCATTTTTACATTAGATTTAGCATCATTAGGATATTTTATGTGGTCGAAATCCAAATCCTTTACGATAACTTCTTTAAGATGAAAGTATTTGTTTTTTAATGATATTTTTCTGACTTTTATGTATATATAGCTTGATGATAAAAGGTTGTTGTTGTTTCTGTCTTTGATTTGCAGGCTGTCTATGATTAAAGTGTTAAAATGAGAAAAATGTAATTTATCAAAAGAAATAGGCACATTAATTTGCTCACTTACATAATTGATTGTTATCTTTGCAGCTCGATTTTGAATTGCCGGAATTTGGAACAAAATAGTTGCTGTCACTAAAAAAGCAATTAGCGAGACAATGATGATTCCAAGTGTGCGGAATAGAATATTAAAGAATTTTTTTTTCAATTTTATAAAAATGAGCGTTTACATTTTAGGTATAGAGTCATCATGTGATGATACATCGGCAGCCATTATGGAAGACACGACAGTGTTGGCTAATGTTATTGCTAATCAGGAAGTTCACCGTCAATATGGTGGTGTTGTTCCTGAACTCGCATCGCGTGCTCACCAGCAAAATATTGTCCCCGTGATAAGCCATGCTTTTCAGGTAGCAAATATAAACAAAAAAAATTTATCCGCAATAGCTTTTACGCGAGGTCCCGGATTATTAGGCTCTCTTCTCGTAGGTGTCTCATTTTCAAAGGCTTTGGCGATAGGCTTAGACGTTCCGCTCATAGAAATAGACCATATTAAGGCTCATATTTTAGCTCATTTTGTTCAGAAAAAAGACAAAATTAAAGAAGTTCCGGAATTTCCGTTCCTGTGTTTAATAGTTTCCGGCGGTCATACACAGATTGTTTTGGTCGAAGATTATGATAATATGACCGTTATAGGCTCTACTATTGATGATGCCGCCGGCGAAACTTTTGATAAGGCGGCTAAAATTATGGAACTTGGCTATCCGGGCGGTCCGCTTATCGACAAGTTGGCAAAAATCGGTGACGAAAATCACTTTAAATTCGCAAAACCGCATGTCGCCGGTTATAACTACAGCTTCAGCGGCTTGAAAACCTCTTTTCTTTATTTCCTTAGAGATGAACTGAAAAATAATCCCGCTTTTATAGAAGATAATAAAGCCGATTTGTGCGCTTCTCTGCAAAAAACAATAATAGACATACTAATTGGCAAATTGATGCTCGCCGCTAAAGAAACCGGCATCAAGTCGATAGCAATTGCCGGCGGCGTCTCGGCAAATTCAGGCTTGAGAAACGCTGTTATCAACTTGTCGGAGATGTATAATTGGAAACCTTTTATTCCAGAGTTTGAGTTTACTACCGACAACGCCGCTATGATTGCTGTCGCCGGCTATTTTAAATATATGTCAGGCAATTTCTCAAATCAAACAGCTAAACCTTACTCAAAATCTTCTTGCAAAATTAAATGATATTATAGCCGTAGATAATTCTTAATATATTGATTAATACACATTTACAATGTTGTAGATGAACTTGCGCTGGTCGTAGTCTTTGTTCATCAACTTGTATAATTCAAATAATATCGGAAATTCGTTCTCCGGATAATTGACGATTTTCTCGTCTCTTAGCTTTTCATAAAAAATGTTTAATGACCGCTTGCCTTCTAATACTACATTGCCCGAAATTAAATCTTTGATGAAGCCTTTGCCGATAAATAATCCCATAGTCCTGTTTCTGCTTAAGTCGTTTAATGATGTGAGATTGAAATCACCGTAACCGCAGTATTTGAAAATAGTTTCTTCGTTACCGCCAAATGTTAAAAGTGCTTTGCGATATTCTTTGAACATCTTTGTCGACACTAAAAATCTTACATTGGCAGAGTCAAAGTGTGCATCTACAACACCCATGATTATTGCATAAATATTCTTTAAAATACTGACTAACTCAACGCCTAAAATGTCATCAGAATAATCTAATTTAATATTTGTTCCTGTCGTCAGTGATTTGAAATATTCAAAAACTTTGACATCTTTTGATGCAAATGTATAACCGGTGGGCATGTTGTTAAGGACTTCAATGGCAAATGACGGTCCTTTCATAACAGCAATCTCATTAGGAAACATCGTCGATAAATATGTAGATATAATCCGATTGTTTTCGCCAAAACCTTTGGCTAAGTTAATCAATAAGGCATCTTCAGGAATGAATTTTTTTATTGATGTCGTGTAACTTATTAATACTGAAGATGGTAATGCAATCAATATGACATTTGCTCTCTCCAAAACGGCATTGTTGGTCGTGGCTTTCAGCTGTTTATTTAGCTTTATATTCGGAAAATAACTTTCATTTATTTGCTTTTGATTGATGCTTTCTACAACATTTTTTTCAATGGATAATAATCTTACGGCTAAATCCTGATTTTTACTTAGCGTATTGGCTATGGCTGTTCCAAAAGCTCCTGCACCAATTACTACTATAAGAGTTTTTTTATGTTCTTCTGTCATTATTTTATTTGTTGAAAAAACAATTGCAAAGATAACATTAAAAATTACGAGTATACATAAATATGTCTGAAAAATATTGTAAACGTATATTTCGTAGATTTATTAGCATTGCGAAAATACAATAAACAATTAGTTTTGAGCTTCATTGCGAATAAACTAAAAAACATTAAATTTGCAAACTAAAATTACAGCTATGTTAACTGATGATATTTTTGATGATATAAGACCGTTTAACGATGATGAAATGCCTGAAGCTATCAGCTTTTTGTCTAAGAGTCAAGAAGTTGCAAATATTGTAGATTATCTTTATCCGGATAAAGATAATAACGTTTTTATGAAGAAACTTTCTTGTATTAAAACTATAGATGAGTTACAGATGGAGATTGTTTTTCCAATAGTTAGAGATGTTTTGAAAAAAACGACTTCTGCTGTTGTTCAAGATGGTTTGAATAAACTATCAAAGGAAAAATCTTATCTGTTTATCAGTTGCCATAGAGATATTGTGATGGATCCTTGTATCTTGGAGTTTTTATTGGTTGATAATGGTTTTAAAACATCAAGTATTTCTTTTGGCGATAATTTGTTGCTCTCACCGGCATTACGCTATATTGCCAAGTGTAATAAGATGTTTACCGTTAAACGTGGTGATAGTCTTAAAAATTTGCTGCAACATTCCAAAGTATTGTCAATGTATATAAGAAATCAGATAA
>JALNXP010000070.1 GCA_023230285.1 Bacteroidales bacterium
TTGGTCTATATTAGTTGTATAACCGCCTGTTGATGTTTTATACACAAATTGACCATCTAAAAGATAAGGAGAGCCGCTATTATCAAGTACGAGTTCCGGAACATAGAAGACACCTATTTCATAACCTTCCATGATAGCTGTAACCCAGTTGGAGTTACCTATTAAGCCGGGACCTGAGATATAACCGTCTTTTCTTACACCGTCAGCAGAAGAAAATTCGCCGAGAGAGACTATTTTTTGGTAGTTACGTGCTATATTAAAATTAGCTCTCCATTTAAAATTCTGTTTATCAACAGCATAAGCCTGTAAAGCAAATTCGACACCTCTATTAATCATTTCACCGGAGTTAGCATAAGTAGTACTTGCCAAATTTGGTGGAACAGGAACTGAGTACGAGCCGAGCATGTCGGTTGTATTTTTGCTGTAAAGTTCCAATGTTCCGCTCAAGCGACTGTTTAAAACTGCAAAATCTATACCTACGTTAACTTCGGCTGTTTCTTCCCATTTTAAATCCGGATTAGCATTCCATGCCGGAGAAAACACTACCACTACTTCGCCTGTTTCAGGGTTTGTAGCAACACCGCTTGGATTATAAGCAACTAAACTTTTATATTCACCGATTTCCTGATTACCGGAAACTCCATAGCTTGCACGTAATTTCAACTGATTGAGCCAATCTACATCTTGCATGAAACTTTCTCTGTCGATATTCCAACCGGCAGCAACAGTCGGGAACCAGCCCCACTTGTTATTAGCACCGAATTTTGAAGAACCGTCACGGCGTAAAGAAGCAGAAGCAAAATATCTTTCGTTAAAATTGTATTGCGCACGTCCAAAGAAACCGATTAATGTCCAATCACCTTTATACGAGCTAATATTATTTATACTTGTAAGCGTAAAAGCAGAAAGGTTGTATTCTGAAATTGCTGATTGAGCATTTTCGGCTTTAACGCTGAAACCATCATAATTATAATCTTGATAAGAATAACCTAACACAGCACCAAAATTATGTTTCTTATTGAATGTCTTGTTATAATTTGCCGTCAGCTCAAGGATATTTTGGTAATTGTTTGAATATGACATCGTGTTTTCGCCTGTTGTAGACTCAAATAAACCATTTTTAGGAATATAATATTTACTCTGGCTGTCGTCACGAGTGTAGCTATAGCTGCCACTTAATATGAAGCCTTCAAAAAGATTAAGGTCGGCTTTTAAACTTCCGAGAAAGCGTTTTGCACTACGATGGTTGGTAACTTCGTCAACAGTAGAAACAGGATTACAATATTTAAAACCTCTGTTTGTTTGATTAAAAGTACCGTCATCATTATAGATAGGGTCAGTCGGATTATGAGTATAAGCAGTGTATAAGATATTCTTATTACTCCAGTCGCTATAATCTACATAATCATTTTCTTCAATAGTTTCAGAAAGAGTTCCGGATAATAATAATCTATCATTGATTGCTTTATGTGTAAAATTAACTCTTCCTATAGTTCTGACTTTTTCGGAACCGATAACGACACCTTCCCAGTCGGAATGAGTTACAGAAGCATAATAACTACTTTTTTCGTTGCTACCTGAAGCATTAAGGTTATAATTTTGAGAAACGCCTGTACGGAAGATGGCATCTTGCCAATCTGTATTGTCACCACCATCCACAAAGCCAGCGCTCAAGTTATTATCTTGCACATATTGTCTGATTTCATCTGCTGTCAGAAGGTCGAGTTTATTTGACACTTGGTCTAAAGACACATAAGCATTGAAAGACAGTTGATTGTAAGTTTGATTTTTGACTTGGAAGCCTGCTTTGGAAGCACCTTTTGTTGTAATTATGACAACTCCGTTAGCACCGCGGGAACCGTAGATAGCTGTAGAGGCAGCATCTTTAAGGATATTAAAAGTCTCGATGTCTTCCGAAGCTATAGTTGTAGGGTCTACGCCAGGTATACCGTCCACAACATAAAGCGGTTGAGTATCAGAGTCTAAACCGGAAGAACCACGAATTTTGATGGCAAATCCGCTGTTTGGGTCACCACCCTTTTTAGAAACAAGCACACCGGCACTTTTACCTTGAATAGCTTGTACGGGGTCTGTTAAAACACCGCCATTCATATCCGCAGCTTTAATTTGAGATACAGCTCCGGTTTTGTCTGTCTTCTTTTGAACACCATAACCAATGACGATTAACTCATCAAGCTTTACGCTGTTAGGTTGAAGGAAAAAATCTTTTTTGATGGTAGCACCATCGCTTCCGATTTTAACTTTAGCAACCATGTCGGCATATCCCATATAAGAACATGTAAGTGAAATTTCACCCTTTGACATATTGCTTAGAATGTAATTTCCGTCAAAATCTGAAGAAGTACCAATAGAAGTTCCTGTAACAACAATAGCTGCACCCGGCAAAGTTTCACCGGTCTGAGCATCAATAACAGAACCTCCTATGGTCGCACTTTGTGCATAAACATTAGTTACAGTAAATAATGCCGCAACTAAAATTAAAAGCACATTTTTCATAGAATTGTAATTTTTTAGTTTCATCAGCAAATGATTTAATTTATAATTTTATAATTTTATTCGAAATAATGTATCCATTTGTTTTAACAGTGACAATATAGGCACCATGTTTAAAATTATACTCATCAAGGTTAATCTCTAAATTATGAATACCCTGCGACAAATTTTTATATATATTGTTAATCAACATCTTACTTGAATTAATATCGAATATCGAAATATCAACATCCGATAAATTGTGCAAAGATATATTAAAATGTAGAATTTGTCCACATGGATTTGGAAAAATTTCAACCAAATTTTCATTTATTTCATCAAAATCGCTTATCGCTAAATTTAATTTCGGGTCAAAATAGCGTTTTGTCGAGAGCAACTTGAATTCTCCGGGAGCCAAATTCAATGTAAGAACATCTTCATTTACAGTGATTGAATCATGATAAAAAAACTCATACCACAATCCTTGTTGCGGCATGTCTAACTCTATTTCTGCAGGAATTACGTTGAAATTACCAACCACGATAACATGGTCATCGTTCTCATTAAGGTACAGCGATTTAGTATATCCGCTGAAATTAGTTTCATAGTCATCGGTAGCAAAAATACTCTCTTCTTTTTTCAACTTAATCAACGACTTATACACATCAAACAGTTTTTTTCGCTGCCAATTATCATAATAATCCCATTTGACAGGCTTTTCGCCGGTACGTCCGTTGTAATCAATGGAATAGTCATAGCCAAGTTCGCCAAACTGCCATATCATCTTAGGTCCCGGCACGGTAAAAAAGAAGGCAGCTGCCATGGCATTTCGCAATAAGCCTGTAATTGTCTGACTGATAATGTAATCGCCTGACGGACTTGAGTTGCCGTATTCTTTGTTTTTATACATCAACCGCTCCTCATCATGACTTTCCATATATCCTACAAGATGCGGATACGACCAGCCTCGCTTGAGATATGAAATATCCGAAAAATTACTATTTGTATATCCCATAGTGGCTTCATTATAGTAATAATTGAGGTTTCCCCACAAGAGCATGCCATAATTCGACAACTCTTTTTCTTCGCTGTTGGCGGCAAAATGCTCGAGAATAATTATAGCGTCTTCATCAACAGAACGAATATAATCTAAATAATTCTTCCATATTGCAATACGGGAAGCATCGTACTGCCCCCATAAAGAAGTATTACCCAAAGTATTAACCTGAGTAAATCCTTTTGATAAATCAAAACGGTAACCGTCTACTTTATATTCCGTCAGCCAATACTTCATCACATCTTTTGAAAATGATTTTGTATATTGACTTTCATGATTAAAATCATAGCCCACATTATAGTCGTGTGTCGGATATTGATTAAACCACAGATTATCGGCGGCAGGCGTTCCCTGATTTTCGTCCCAATACATTCTGACCATTGGTGACTGCCCGAAAGAATGATTAAGCACCATATCCAAAATCACAGCTATGCCGTTTTCGTGGCAGCAGTCGATAAACTCTTTCAATTTATTTGCGGTGCCGTAATATTTGTCAGGAGCAAAGTAGAAAGAAGGATTATATCCCCAGCTGCTGTTACCTTCAAATTCGTTAACAGGCATAAGTTCAACGGCGTTTATACCTAAATTCGTTAAATATCCGATGGTGTCTATTAAAGTTTGATAATTGTGAGCAGCAATAAAATCTCTGACATGCAGTTCATAAATTATGAGGTCGGCGTTTTCAGGCGGCGTAAAGTCGTTGATTTGCCATTGATAATCAGGTTCATTTAAAGTAAAAGTTGAAACAATGTTTTCGGGAGCTTCTGCCGGAAAAGACATCAAGTTTGGATAAACTTCATCAGAAATATAAGGGTCGTTCCATGGGTCAAGAATTTTGTGACAGTAAGGATCCGCCACATCAATAATACCATCTACAGAATACATGTAAGCATATTCTGTATTTGGCTCAAGTTCATCTATTTGTATCCAGAATTTTTCACCGTCAGGTGTGAGGTTCATAAAGTAGTCTTCACCAATGAGAAAATTGTTGAAGGTAGATTTCAGAAAGCAGAACTTTTTATCGGGAGCCGTAAGACAGAAAACGGCGGAATTATCGTCTATGGCTGTCACGCCGTTATCACAATTTTCAGGCAAATCGGCTACTGAAGGGAATGGGACAGTCATAAATGTAATTTCAGATGAAGCCGTATTATCTTCAGCATCTTTTGCGATAGCTGTAATATCTAAATTTTTCCAATGTTCCGGAAAATCGGAAGCAACCACATAATACTCGATGACAGTAGCTTTGACAGTCATAATTAATTGATTATCAATATATAAAAACATCGAATCGGCTAAAGGGCTTTTGGCTGTGACAACTTGGTTTTCATCAGGCAATAAAACAAAACTGTCTTCAGAAGGTGATGTAAAAATAACTGAAACAGTAGACTGATAAACATCGACAAACAAATCAGCTGTTTGGGTGCTGCCATCGCTGCTGCGAGCTACGAAGCACATTTGTGCGATATGTTTATCATCGGGTACGGAATAATATTCTAAAATACTTGGAGACATTGTTAATTGATATAGATTTTGTGCAATCTTGGTCAATTTCGGTTGAGTAGAATTATTTCCCCATGAACCTATAACATATTGCCACTCATTGCCATTGAGAATATTCACTCCTGTATGTACATAAACATCTGACGATATGCCGTTTAAAGGCGTGTCGGCAAAATTGAATGTTAGTATTACGGATTGATTTTCGACAGGCATGGACGGAACAGTTGTGATAACTTGTGAAGTCGCAAAAGTGGACATCATTAACGAACACGCAACTAATAGGATACGGGGAAAATTATTCATAAAAGATAATTTTAGACTCAAAGAATACATTATTTATTAATCAGCAAAGATACATATAAAACATTTAAAAACTTAAAATTAGCAGGAAAAAAATTTCATTATTTTTTAGGGGTAGATTCATTAGCAAAGGAATTTCTCAATTTGTTAATAAAAACAAATATCGTATTAGTTTACAATTTATTAACGCACTTATTAAATAAAAATACTTTACTTTTGTCAAATTGAATTTAGAAATTTTTTAATATTTTTTAACATGAAAAGAAAGATTACAATATGAAAAGAAAGATTACAATGCTTTGTGGAATAGTATTATTCATGCTATTCAGCACATCTTTAACGGCACAAATTAGAAGTGCAAAAACCAATATGTTAATTTCCACATCTCCCACAGAGAATACGGAAAAAAGTTTGGCATCTATTGTTGACAAGCACGTTAGTTCAGGTGTTACAGTAACTACACTGATTAGTCAGTACCTTTTCCCTTATGATGTCAGTCAGTCAGGAGAATATGTTGCTATTTCGGATTTTGGCACAGAAACAGGTTATTTTTGGTCAGAGGCGACAGGTCTTATAGCTATCGAGGGGTCAATATATTGTGTATCAGAAGACGGAATGATTGGCGGGACATATTTTGATGGCAGTTTAGGTGCAAATGTTGCAGGTCTTTGGTCATCAAGTACCCAAGAGTGGACATTTTTAGGTATGAATCCTGCTTATCCTCAAATATCGTTGGAAGATTATACTTCTTTATGGGGTATGAATACCACAGGCAGTATTTGTGTAGGTATGCAATGGACAGCAGACTGGATGACATTACCGTTCAAATGGACAGCCGGTGTAGGCTACGAGATGTTGTCTATTCCTGCCGGTACATACGTAGGAAGACCTGAAGCATTAAGCGATGACGGTAGTATTATCGGCGGGCATATAGATTGGATGCCTGCGTTATGGGTTGAAGGTGAATATACTATGATAAGTGAATCCACAGGTGAGGTTTTGTCTGTTTCTCCTGATGGAGAGTACGCAACAGGCTACAGCGATACTGACGGCTTTATCTGGGAAAGAACAAGTGGTGAAATAACATTTTTCTCAAATGACTTAGGAACCGGCGACTTAACGCCGACTTGTGTTACTAATGACGGTACTGTTTTTGGATATGCCTGTTTAGGCTGGCCTCCAATGCCGGATGCAAGAACAGCTTTTGCAAGAACTAATGATGGTACTGTAATGTCTTTCAATGATTATGCTGAAGCACGCGGTATGGAAGATGCTCAAAGCTGGAGTTTCTACAGCATCAACAGCGTAAGTGCTGACGGAAGATTTGCCATAGGTGCAGCAATCGACCCAACCGGAGCTGAAGTTTCTTTTATCATAGATTTTGCTGACGAACCTGAAACATGTGATGCCCCGACAGATTTAACCGCTACTCTCGAAAACGACAATAACATAGTGCTGAATTGGACAGCAGTAGAAGGTGCAGTAGAATATATAGTTTCCCGTGACGGCGAGAATATTGCAGCTGTAACTACAAACACATATACAGACGAAGCAATGGCTATCGGCGATTATTGCTATAAAGTTGCAACAGCTTGTGACAACGGTATTACCAGCGACTATTCAAATGAAGCATGCCAAACAGTAATACTTGGCATTTCAAACATGTCAAACTCTATCAAAGTATTTCCTAATCCGGCAAACGAACAGTTTACAATTACTTCATCAGAAATTATAAATAGTGTTGTTATATTTAACTGTATAGGTAAAAAAATTGCAGAATATAAAGTTAACAATACAACTTTCAATCACAACTTATCCGGCATGACAGCAGGAATTTACAGCATAAAGGTTTCCACATCAACCTCTGACAAAAACTTTAAGTTGGTGGTAGAATAGTGACAATCAGCCAATTGCCATGATGAAATTTTTTTTCATTAAAAAACGTTTTATTGTAAAAGATATTAATATCTTTGCAGCACTAAACATTAAATTTTATTATCATGGCTTATGTAATTAGTGATGAATGTTTGGCTTGCGGAACTTGTATTGATGAATGTCCCGTTGAAGCTATTTCTGAAGGTGATATTTATAAAATAGATCCGGATATTTGTACAGAATGTGGCTCTTGCGCAGCTGTTTGTCCGGCAGAAGCAATTCACCCGGAATAAAAAAAACATTTTTTCTTAGTAAAAAAGCCCGGACAATATTCGGGCTTTTTTATATCAACAATTGTTCAAATACACTTAATATTGCAAAAGTAATGGCACAAAAGAGACAAAAAAGCATCATCAAAGACATCCTTAAATTTGTAATTTTTTTAGGTATAGGCGTTTTATTAATCTGGCTGTTCGTCAGAAAATTAACGCCGGAAGAAATAAACGAAATTTTTATTTCTCTTAAAAATATTAAATACGGCTGGCTGTTTGTTGGTATCGCTTTCGGTATTTTAAGTAATGTGGCAAGAACTTCCCGTTGGATAATCTTAATGGAGCCAATGGGATATAAACCGCGTTATCTCAATGTGTTTATGTCTGTTCTGATTGCTTATTTTGCAAATTTAGCAATACCTCGACTTGGCGAAGTTACAAGATGCGGACTGCTCACAAAATATGAAAAAATCCCATTCGCAAAATCCTTCGGAACGGTAATCACCGAAAGAGTTTTTGACATGATAATGTTTTTATTGCTTTTTGTCATAAATCTATTGATACAATTTAACGCACTTCAGCAATATTTGAATGATAAAATTATTGCTCCAATACAAAACAGCTACTCCAACTTTAACGGATGGACAATATTACTGATACTTTTAATTGCTGTTGTTGTTGTTGTTGCCGGATACATTATATTATGGAAAAAAAATCCAAATAACAAAATTGTAGTTAAAATCAACAATACGATTAAAGGATTTTGGGACGGTATAAAATCTATTATATATATTAAACGTCCTTTCACTTTTATTTTTCACACCTTATTATTATGGGTATGCTATTTTTACATGACGAGATTTGTATTTCTGTGTTTACCCGAGACCTCACATTTAGGATATGATGCAGCTCTTTCGTCACTTGTTTTCAGCACTATAGGTGTAATTTTAGTACAGGGCGGCATCGGCATTTATCCGTGGATAGTATCCGAAGTACTTTTGGTATACGGCGTTACTTCAGCTATAGGCTATGCGATGGGCTGGCTGATATGGCTGAATCAAACCATAATTGTGATAATTGCCGGCATAATTTCGCTGATTGCTTTACCTATTATAAATAATCATAAAAATATTGTTGTTCAAAAAGATGATGCCTCCAAAGAATAAAATATTTGTTTCCAATGAATTACCGTCTATAGCTTCAGGTAAAAAATTAGTATTTACTAACGGCTGTTTTGACATAATCCATGCCGGTCATACAGATTATTTGTATAAAGCTCGTTTGCTTGGAGATATTCTTGTAGTAGGCTTAAACAGCGATGCTTCCGTTAAACGTTTGAAAGGAGATGGCAGACCTATAAACGACCAGTTATCGCGTGCGTCAGTACTCGCTGCAATGTCGTTTGTTGATTATGTGATAATATTTGACGAAAACACTCCGCTGAATCTGATTAAAGCATTGAAACCTAATGTATTAGTCAAAGGTGGAGACTACATTGCCGACAACATTGTCGGTGCCGATTTTGTCAAGTCTTACGGCGGCATTATAGAGATTATTCCATTTCTCGAAGGCTACTCTACTTCATCAATTATCAATAAAATTCGTAATTCGGAAAAATAATCAGCCATGGCAAAAGATAAAATTGTTTACGTTTGTTCAAATTGCGGTCATGAGAGTATGAAATGGCTCGGAAAATGTCCCAATTGTAATGAATGGAACACCATGACCGAAGAAGTTGTCAGCGTATCTAAAAATATTAGAACTGTTGACAAAGATGTCAAGAAATCTTTTCCTGTATTGATAACGGATGTAGTTTCGGAGGACGACAAATTTAGAATTGTATCTAAAGACAATGAATTTAACAGAGTTCTTGGTGGCGGCATAGTGAGAGGTTCAATAGTTTTGGTTGGCGGCGAACCGGGAATAGGCAAATCCACTTTGATGTTGCAAATTTCGGACAGTCTTTCAGAGCTTAAAGTGCTGTACGTCAGTGGTGAAGAAAGCAAACAGCAAATAAAGATGCGCTACGACCGAATTTGCAAAGGCAACAGTAATATATATTTGTTAAGTGAAACCGATATAGATGTCATTTTAGACAAGGCAAGAATGCTTGCTCCGGACATCATCATCATAGATTCCATACAAACGATTTACAATCGCAATTTTGAGACCTCAGCAGGGAGCATTTCACAAATACGCGAATGTACATCACAATTTCAACAGTATGCTAAATCATCGAATATTCCTGTCTTTTTAATCGGGCATATTACTAAGGACGGTTCGATAGCAGGACCGAAAATATTAGAGCATATTGTTGATGGAGTCATTATGTTTGAAGGAGAGAAAAATTACGGATACCGAATTTTGAGGACGATAAAAAATCGTTTTGGGTCGGCTTCCGAACTCGGTATGTATTTAATGCAGCAAAACGGCTTGGTCGAGGTTAGCAATCCATCGGAGATTTTGTTGTCGCAGAACACTGAAAATCTGAGTGGAATAAGTCATGCTGCAACTATTGAAGGCATGCGTCCCATTATAATAGAGGTACAGGCTTTGGTCAGCAG
>JALNXP010000071.1 GCA_023230285.1 Bacteroidales bacterium
CATGGAGACAGCTACTTTATTTTCTGTAGGTTTTAAAAATTCCATTTCAACCGGCGCATTACTACTTGTTTCAGACAAGCCAATGATATCCGAAGGTATCAAGACCGAAGCAAGCGACAAGAAAGTTACGGAAGACTACGTTGAAGAACACATCCGTATCGGCACAGAATCGCTAAAACACCTTATTAATCATGGTACAACCATAAAACACCTGCGATTCGAAGAAGAATTTTAGAAAAGCAACTTTATCCAATGAAATTCGAAGAAATAATAAATAATTTAAAGAATAAAATTTACAGTTCGGTATACTTTCTCACCGGAGAGCAACCCTATTATATAGACATCATAAGTAATGCCATTGAAGATACAGTACTGACGGAAGAAGAAAAAGGATTTAATCAAGCCATAGTTTACGGACGTGATTCTAATGTAAAAGACATCATATCAATGGCTAAACAATATCCGATGATGTCTACTTATCAAGTAATCGTTGTTAAAGAAGCTCAAGATTTAAACAAAATAGAAGAATTAGAGGCATATATTGACAAGCCACAGCCGTCAACCATATTAGTACTTTGTTACAAATACAAAAAATTAGATGGACGTACAGCGTTCTATAAGAAGCTGAAATCTAAAACTGCTTTTTTTGAGACACCAAAAATTTACGACAATCAGGTACCTCAATGGATTTCCGAAAGATGCTTAAATGTTGGTTACAGAATTTCGCCCACAGCTGCTTTGCTGTTAAGTAATTATTTAGGCACGGATCTTCAGAAGATTTCTAACGAGATAGACAAGCTCACCTTAGTTGTTCCGAAGCGTACGCTGATAGATGTTGAACATATAGAAAAACATGTAGGTATCAGTAAAGACTTCAATGTCTACGAGTTACAGAATGCTATAGGCTGTAAGAACATCATGAAAGCAAACCAGATAGTAAATTATTTTGCCGACAACGAAAAAGCCGGACCGATGCCAATGATAACAGCTAATTTATATATGTTTTTCTCAAAAGTAATGCGTTATCATTTTGTGGCAGACAGAAGTCAGATGACTTTATCCAAAGCCTTGGGTGTCAATCCGTTCTTCATAAAAGATTACGCTATGGCGGCTAACAATTATCCTCCCAAAAAGATTTCTGAAATTTTTATGATACTTGAAGACTTCGACATGAGGTCGAAAGGTGTCAACAATAACTCATCGCCGCAGGGCGAGTTACTTAAAGAAATGGTTTTCAAGATAATGCATTAGATTATTATTTTATGGAACTTCAAAAGAAACACGACAGAATAATATTAGGCATTGACCCCGGCTCTTTAAATTTCGGATACAGTTTAATACAGCAAGATGGCAGTCAGTATACGCTGATAATCAAGGGAATACTTCATTTGCAAAGCATAAACGACCAGATAGAAAAAAATAAAAAGATATTTGAATTTCTTGACGAATTATTACGAACATATCTTTTTGATGAGATAGCGATAGAGCAGCCTGTATACGGCAAAGATGCGCAAGCCATGTTAAAGTTGGGACGTGTTTTGGGCTGTTGTGTCGGCTTCGCCGTGTCGCATAAAATACCGATAACCGAATATTTGCCGAAGAATGTGAAAAAAGTAATCACCGGTAACGGCAATGCTGCCAAGCAACAAGTTGCATATTTCGCAGCTCGAATACTGAAAACACCTTTAGAATCAAAGACTTATGATGATACCGATGCGGTTGCCATCGCACTTTGTCATGCTTTTAATTTAAGCGGCATACCAACTATGAGTTCCGGCAGGTCGTGGAGTCAATTTATCAAAAATAATCCGGACAGAATAGTAAAGTAAGTTCAGCAAAGTTATTGACTATTGCATCGGGTTGATAAGCGTTTATCGGTAGTATTCTATTTTTAGGATTAAACCATACAGCTGCTATGCCGGCATTATGTGCACAAAGCATATCCGTTTCATACTCATCTCCTATGTATGCGCATTCTGATTTATCGACTTGAAGCATTTCAATTGCATATTCAAATATTCTCGGGTCAGGTTTTTTATAACCTGCTGTTTCAGAAGTTATTACCTTTCCAAAGAACTTATTTAAACCCGACAAGCGAAGTTTTTTCTGCTGAACATCAAAAAAGCCATTAGACACTATGTGCATTGAGTGTTGTTGCTGCAATCTCTCCAAAGTTAGTATTACATCAGGAAACAATGCCTTTTTTGTCGGCAATATTTCTAAATAGTCATCGTTCATATTTTTAGATGTCGGCACAGAAATCGGCACGCCAAATTCCGCAAAAGTGTATAAAAACCGCAACGATTTAACTTCATTAGCAGTCATTTTATTTTGTCTAAACAGTTCCCAGACATTATCATTATGTTTAGAATACACTTTATAGAAATCGGCGAAATTGCAATTACACATTTGTTGTATATTATACTTTACAAAGACATCTTCCAACGCCGCATGGGAGTTTTCAGCAAAATTCCAAACTGTATTATCCAAATCAAAAAACAAAATCTTATACATACTCGTACATTTTCATAATCAACTAATAACAAATCACTTATAGACAACTTCACACATAAAATTTACCCTGAAAAGTATCAAATTTTTCCAATTTTTCTTCAAAACGTCTAAGCACTACATCATAGCGCATATCCCATTTTGGCGGCATCAGTAAAAACCTTGGCGGCACTTCGCTTGCTATACGTTCAATAGCAATTTCGGGACGAAGTCTTTCTACAAAACGAATTACGAGTTCAAGATATTCTTCAAGTTCATAGAAATAAAAGTCAGACGGATTTTGAACAAACTCGTCAGCCATTTTAGTATTTTTCATAATTTGCAGCTGATGAAATTTTATAGTTTCCAAAGGCAGTTCAGACACCAATTTAGCCTGAGCAACTATCATCTCTTTTGTTTCGCCGGGCAGTCCGAATATCAAATGTCCACCGATATGCAACTGCCGTTTCGCTGTAAAATTCACAGCCTCTACCAAAGACTTATAATCATGACCGCGATTAACTCTTTTCAGGGTATCATCATTTGTAGATTCTATGCCATACTCTATTTTAATATAGTGGTTACAAGCAAGTTCCTGAAGGAAGTCGAGTTTTTGCTCATCAATACAATCGGGGCGAGTACCTATAACTATGCCGACGACATTAGGAAATTCAAGAGCTTCTTTACACATTGCCACCAACTTATCTAACTTACAATATGTATTGGAGAAAGTTTGAAAATACGCAAGATATTTTGAAGCTCTCCGGTATCTTGTAAGATGGAACTCTCTACCCTCCTCCATTTGTTGAGAAATCGACTTTGCAGGATTACAATATGACGGGTTGAAAGCCAATGCGTTACAAAAAGTACAGCCACCAACGCCACAAGTACCATCTCTATTAGGGCACGTTAAGCCTGCATTGATAGAAAGTTTCTGTACCCTTTCGCCAAAAATCTCTCTGAAATATTCAGGATATGAATTATATCTCTTCATCTATAATGAACGAAATCTTAGTGCCGCTTTATTATAATTATCTTCATTTTAATATATCTCAAGCGAAACATTATCATAATGTATCATTTTTTTGTCTTCATTCCAAATGTAAATTAACAAAGTACCATCAAAATCACGAATAACGGGTAAATTATACACAAACGATATATGTTCCCATTCTCCATATTTTTGGATAAAATCATCAATATTATATTGATGATAAAACGATATACTGTCAGCATTTTTTGCACATACGACCATTTTCACGCCGCTACTATCAGGAGAATTAAAATCACCGGATATAAAAACGATGACAGGTTTTTGTGCTAAAGTTGTAAAATTTTTTCTTTTAAAGTTCAAGCCGTATGTAACTTGTGGAACAGTTATACCTGACAGTAATCCTGCTTTTACTTTCCACGAGCAACTATAGCAATTACTCCAATCCACATCAGTATTTTCGCTTTCAAAATCAATAGTTTTCATAATTAAAGCCGTACTATCTGCAAATTTTGTCAACGCCGACATAGATTTATTAGCATCATCATATTTACAAACAGTAATTTTACCATTTCCCCCCACTCTACTTATTCGGTTAACAATTTCCGGATAATTTTTATAAACATGCTCAAAAAACAGAGAATCCTGAAAAACAACATAGTCGTATTTCCATTCTAAAGCATTGATAATCTTATCTCGTGTTGTACTCATAACAACGCTGCCTTTGCGACACATTTTAATAAAGGGAATATTCGGAGCATAAGCATCTAAAACTACAATATGGGCATTTTCATCAATATTCAAGTCTTCAAGTAAATCAGAAGCTCCGTCAAAGTTAGCTGCAGTAATATCAACCATATTAACAGCATACAACTCTCTCCATTTCTTTTGTGTCTGTAAAGACATGATTATCAATAATAAAGACAATAAAGAGACACCAACAGCAAGCAACTTGTTATATTTTGCAGGCAAATCAGGAGCAGTAGAAATCAGCAATATAACAGATAAGATAACCGGCAGATAAAAAGTATCCAAGAAATAATAATTATGGTATTTAAACTGCAGCATCATAGCGCAAAAAAACATCAAACATCCAATTAAGTAGATGATAATAAAAAGTCCGAAATAAGAGAGGTGTACTTTCGGATGCCGTTTCTTTTGCACAATCACAGAATATAATGTTGCCACAACAAGTATTGCCATCAAAATATAGTGATAAATTGTAAAATAGTTCAGCAAGAAGACTTCTTTTATTGATTTCCACACTTCTTGAAAATCGGCAAACGATGATGGAGGTTGCAAACTGCTCAGGAACAAAGAGCCAAATTCGGCTCTCAGATGCCTATTATACAGCATATAGCCCAAAATAAGCATAGCCGACAAACATATTGGAAGCAAAACTCTAATAAATTTTGCTTCACCTTTAATTATCCGCAGCAATTCGATGCAACAAACTGCCACCAAAATGATAGCAAAACTTGTACGTGCCAACGTAGCTATAGTCAAAAACAAAATAGTGTATAAAAAGCACCTATTGTTTTTTGAAAACATTTTATCAGACAGTTTACTGTTTGTCAAATATTTATAATAAAAATAAACAGCTATTATTGTATTTGTCAAAGAAGGAATTGTAGGCAAGAATCCACACTGATAATATGCGAACAGAGGTGAAGTAGCAGCGAACACGAGTACGAGCAATGATTTCCAATAATTTTTTGTAATCTCATACGACAATTTAAACAAGAAATATAGTCCGATGAAACTCATCAAGAATATATATAATCTAAAAATCAATGGAGACTTACAGCCTGTTATTTTCATTATCACAGCAGAAATATAGTCATGAACAGGAAAATCCACCGAAGTAACAGTGGAATTAGTTTGACTTTGCCAATCATCAGGAAATTGTTTATTGTATACGAAAGTCTGCGGTTTAAAAAAGTTCAGGTTATTATCTACGAAACCCAATGAGAGTGCATATCTATCTGACTGCGCCCATGCGTGTACGCTGTTAGGAAAATCGTCAATAAATTTATAATTAAATAGTAAACCAATTAAAGCGATCAACAATATTATCACTAATTTCCAGCCATTGTTTTTCATAACTAAAAGATTAACAATAAGATATTATTTTACCGACAATATCATATCTGCATATTTACCGGGCAATATTAAATGATGATTTCCCAGGGGATTAGTTCGTAATATATTAGCTGCATCATCCGGTAATTTGATTTGTAATTGGGTTCTACAGGCGAAATCGAATTTAGGGGAGGCTAAAACTTCAGCTTCACAGAGGAAGAAATGCTTTAGAGACTTGTCGAATCTAAAAATAGTGCAATACGAATTTTCGATATCGGCTTGGATTGCAGTGCCGATATTAGTTTCAAAATGTGTGACAACATTGATGTTATTTACCAAGTTCAGTGGAGCCGTACAATGCGCCCAAAGGGCGGTATTATCATCAATTTCCACAAGATTAGCCTGCCACGGAACTATACCGGTTAGAGCTTTGATGTACATCATTCCGACTAAAGCCGTAATATCGCCTTCGCATGCAGCAGGGCAGCCGGAAGCATTAAGCAAAGACAGCGGCAGGCAAGCAGTAACCTTGTCGCACATTGCCATTGGAAAGCACTCCACGGTAATTCCTTGAAGGTTGTAATTAGCAACAACATTTTTGAGCAAGCGATAGACTTTAGAAGTTTCCATCAAAAGGCTGATGTCACATTGAGGGAAATTATCATACAGCTCATAATCAGGAGCTAAATGAAAAAAATTCGGCAGTTCATTCCACTGTATATTAAGTAATTCTATTGCAAAATAAGAATACAAATCAGCGACAGTCACTTCAGAATTGACGAGCCATTTGCTTACATTACCGATAACAGCGACTTTACCATTTATAAGGTTATGATTAGCAACAGTTTCGTGTATATATTTAGAATTGGCAATAACATTCACATCATCAAGTGAATGTTTTAAATTTAGCAAATCGGCGGTTTGTTTTATTGAAGATAGATTAAATAATTTAGCGGAATATTTTTTAGATATGAGATATGAAAGTACTTCTGTAGCAGCTGCATAAGAATTATTTTGGTTAGTAGCCAACAGCACAACAGGTTTATCGGCGGCAGCCACTTCTATTGCAGTCTGTTCGGAGCCGCCGGAAGCAAAAAATATAGCATCAGCATCATTATCAACATATTCGCAGTCAATACCGGCAAGTTTATTACTTAGAAACAGCTTGGATTTTTCGTACAGCGAAGTATCAGCGATGTCAGAAGACACTATTACTACTTTCATATCTCATAAATTTTATTTAAACTCTATATGGTCGAGGGTTGTATATTTTTCGCAATAATGGCATTTAAGTTTCAGTGGTTCATCTTCATTATCGATTACAGTAAACTTGCAAGCCACTTCTTGTATATTAGTAATACATTTAGGGTTAATACATTTAGCTATATTTCCGATAGTTTTGGGGACACCTACTGTTCTTTTTTCTATAATTTGAAAATCTTTGATAGTGATGATAGTAGCACTTGGTGCGACTAAAGCGATTTTATCAAGTTCTTTATCTTCAAAAAATTTATTTGCGACTTTAATAATTCCTTTTTTACCAAATTTTTTACTGCCGAAATTAAATCCTATGGTTACTTGTTCGGTAAGATTTTCTATATCAAGAATTTTCACAGCGGTAAACAAGCTATCTACGGGTATATGGTCGATAACGGTACCATTTTCGATAGCAGATACTATAAGTTGTTTTCTTTGTTCCATAATTATCAATTATTTTAAATCTAAGACATGAGCGAGGATAGCTTCGCGCATAAACACGCCATTAAGAGCTTGTTGAAAATAGTATGCTTTAAGATTATCGTCAACATCTATGCTGATTTCGTTAACTCTTGGCAGCGGGTGCATTACTTTCAGGTTATCTTTAGAATTGTCGAGCATATAATTTTTGAGGACGTAGCTATTTTTCACTTTTTCATATTCTAACGGGTCTGCGAATCTTTCACGTTGGATGCGGGTCATATATAAAACATCAACAAGCGGGATAGCTTCTTCGAGGCTTGTCATTTCGTAATAATTAAGATGAGCATCTTTAATACTTTGGATTAGTGAAGATGGCAATCTAAGTTCGTTAGGTGAGACGAGGAAGAAAGTTGCATTAAAATTAGACATGGCTTGAACAAGGGAATGTGTGGTACGTCCATATTTCAGGTCGCCGACTAGTGCTATGTTCAGATTTTCGAGAGTACCTTGAGTTTTCATAATAGAGAACAGGTCGAGCATACACTGTGTTGGGTGTTGATTAGCACCATCACCGGCATTAATGATAGGCACGTGAGAGACTTCATTAGCAAAGCGTGCAGCGCCTTCGAGTGGTGAACGCATCACAATAAGGTCGGCGTACAAGCTCACATTTGTGATAGTATCGCGTAGAGATTCTCCTTTTTGGACACTGGAAGTAGAAGCATCGGTGAAGCCGATAATTCTACCGCCGAGACGTTGTATTGCTGTCTCAAAGCTAAGGCGTGTTCTGGTAGAAGGCTCAAAAAACAAAGTAGCAATTATTTTGTTTTTCAGCAGTTCAGGTTCAGGATTATGTTCAAAATAATCCGCCAATTTGATTAACTCTAAAAGTTCTTCTTTAGAGTAATCGGTAATTGAGATAAGACTTCGATTATTCATAGTACAAAAAAAAGGCGACTAATTAAAGTCGCCTTTATAAATAATTATTTCTTTAAATTATGTTTAACAATGAAATCATCGAGAACATCTTTAAGAGTTGGGGTTCCAATTTCTTGTAAGTCGTAATAAACTCTGGTAGTAGGTTTATTTATCTTGATGATACGATTAAGGTCTATAGGAGTACCAATTACTACTGTGTCGCAATCTACGTTATTAATAGTAGTTTCGAGGTCTTTCAGTTGTTGTTCGCTGTAACCCATAGCAGGAAGGATGTTACCGATATTCGGGTATATTCTGTAAGTTTCAGCGAGTTTACCAACTACATAAGGACGAGCATCAATTTCTTCAATGCAGCCATATTTTCTTGCAGCGATAGTACCTGCGCCTATTTTCATTTCGCCGTGGGTAAGAGTTGGACCATCTTCAACGATGAGGCAACGTTTACCGCGGATAAGTTCAGGGTTGTCAACTTTGCAAGGACTTGCGCCGTCAACAACGATAGCTTTAGGATTAACTTTAACGATATTATCACGAACCGTCTGTATGCCTTCAGGAGAAGCTGAGTCCATTTTATTAATAACGATAACGTCAGCTAATCTCATATTAACTTCGCCCGGATAGTAGCTAACTTCTGCGCCCGGTCTGTGTGGGTCAGCAACTGTAATGGTGAGGTCCGGTTTGTAGAAAGAGAAGTCGTTATTACCACCGTCCCAAAGAACGACATCACAACCAGCAGGGTCAACTTCAGCAGCTCTTAAAATAGCTTCATAGTCAACGCCGGCGTAAATAACGTTACCGCGAACAACATGTGGTTCGTATTCTTCCATCTCTTCGATAGTACATTTATATTTTGCCAAATCTGCAACAGTAGCAAAACGTTCGACTTTTTGTTCTGCAAGGTCGCCATAAGGCATCGGGTGACGAACTGCAACAACTTTAAGACCGCGAGCCATAAGGTCTTCTATAACTGTTCTTGAAGTTTGAGATTTGCCACATCCGGTACGTGTAGCAACAACAGCGATAACCGGTTTAGTACTTGGTATCATGGTTTCTTTAGGTCCCATAAGTATAAAGTTAGCACCGGCAGCATTAACGATAGAACTGATGTTCATCAATCTTTTGTAAGGAACATCACTGTATGCGAAAACACAGTCTACTACATCATTATCTTTTATCAAAGCAGGAAGTTCAGCCTCAGCTACAATAGGAATACCATTAGGATATAAATCAGCTCCGGCGAGAACAGCAGGATAAGCTCTTCCGTCAATGTCAGGGATTTGAGCAGCTGTAAAAGCTACTACATTGTAATTCGCATTACCACGGAAGAAAGTGTTAAAATTGTGAAAGTCTCTTCCGGCAGCACCGATGATTACTACATTTCTTTTCATGATTATAAAATTTTTAGAGTTTATAAATTTTTCGCAAAGGTAAGAAAAATAATTTGAAGTATTAAAGAAAAAAAATAATAATACACTATATTATGTTTTCCGTAGATTCTTTAGCATTGCGAAAATACAAAAAAGAGTTGAGATTTTCTTCTTTTACTTTTTTTATGATTAGAAAAGCGCAGATGTACGCAAATTTTTTCCCGTGTAAATCCGTACCCTGAATATAATTTATTCGTAATTCGTAATTCGTAATTAAAAAAAGGGCGTATACAAGATACGCCCCTACAATGTTTATCTCTTCACAACCTTCTTGATGACTTTGCTGCCATCAACGGTCGTAATCGTCAACATATAAACACCGCTCGCATAACGACTGATGTCTATCGTTGTTGTCTGCTGTAGAGACGATGTACACATCGTCTCTACCAATGCGCCTACCTAATTATGTACGGATATCGATTTGATGTTTGCATTTGCTG
>JALNXP010000072.1 GCA_023230285.1 Bacteroidales bacterium
GATTAAATTATCATGCAATTGCAATAGGAGAAATGTTGGGTTTATATATAAACTTCATGCACTTTGGAATGTCATTTAATCACTTGCTGTTGCTTGCTTTAATTCTGATATTCGGATTAGTAGGCTTTTCGCAGATGAAAATGAACAAATGTTCTTCTTCGATATATTACCTCAGCAGCATTTTAGGATTGCTAAGTAGCTTTGCAACTTTCTATTACGAGATTATCATCTAAAGAATTAAATCACAAAAGATAATATTATTAATTAATAACCGGGGGTAAAAGAAATACCGAGAGAAATTGGGTTGATTTTGCTGCCGCCTGTAGCATCGTATACAGGTATCAGTGAGTAAGCGGCATAAGCACTAAACCATTTCCAACCGACTCTTACAACAGGACCTAATTGGAAAGATGACAGATTATCGATGTTGCATTTTTTGTATTTTATAGTACTTTCAGTGCCGTAAATAAAGTCGGTACCTTTATATTTGGATAAGGAATTAACTAAAAAGCCGAGTTTAATTCCGGCAGAAAATTTGACGCCGCTTTTAGCACAAAATCTTAATTCTATAGGAATGTCCACATAAGTTAAAGCTATTTTATTTTTTGTATAAGATAATCCATTTTGTATAGAATCTATTTTTTGGAAGTAAAAATCTTCGCCCCAACTTTCTGATTGTAAATCAGTTGGAATTGCATCTTTAGGTAAGGCGTCAGAATAAAAATTATGGAAAGAAACGCCTGCACCTATAGCAACAGAGAAGTTAGATTTTTCAAAAGGAATTACATAAGAAGCTGACATTCCAAAGCCTTGATTTATAGCGCGTGGCGAAAAATTTTCAGGTGTATTTACTAATAAATCTGTAAACACATCGAAAGAATTTGTATAATGTCGTTTGATGTTGTCACTAAGTTGTGCTGATAAAGAAAGTGCTGATAACACAAAAATAGAAAAAAGAATAGCTTTTACCTTCATAAAAATAAAACAATTAGAAACAACTTTTTGCCAACAAGCTGATTGTTAGTTTGTTGATTTGGACAAGCTGTTTTGGTTAAGTAATAACACAATAAATTAAAAAACGTCAGATACAAAGAAATATTGTAAATATATTGATTTTTTAATTGTTGCAAAGATATGCGATTTTTTTGATTAAGAGTGAAAATTGCTATTATTAGTTGTTTTATAGGGACTTTATTTGCCGGTGTAAAAAAATATTTTAAAAATGATGGTAACGTTTTGATGATTTTTACGATTATATACCAAATGATGGTGAAATGAAGAGAATTGTCAGAATATTTGTTGTTGTTTTATTATTCATGTTAGAAGGGTTGTCAGCATTTGGTCAATTTATGGATATGTTTGATGATGGAGATTACACGGATGATCCGGAGTGGATAGTCGGGGGTGCGAATTTTATTGTCAATGAAGCCGGAATGTTGCAAACAGCTTCTGAGACAGAGGGCGAAGCGTGGATATTTACTCGGAGTGAACTGTCGGAGAGTGTTGAGTGGACTTTCAGAATAAAACTTGCATTCGCACCGTCCGATAATAATTATTCTGTAATATGGCTCTGTGCAGATGATTATACGCCTGTTAATATACAAAACGGTTATTATTTGCGCTTTGGTGAAACCGGCAGTAATGATGCTATTGAACTTTATTCTCAAAAGCAAGGCGAATCACAGCTGATATTAAGAGGTATAGAAGCTTCTATTTCATCATCATTTATTAAGGATGTAAAGGTAATGCGCTTTTCAGACGGTACGTGGCAATTGTATACAAAAAACATTGAGAATGAACATTATATTCTTGAGGCAGAAGTGTTTTACAATGAATATTTCACTTCAGAATATTTTGGTATATTCTGTAAATTTACAAAAACAAACAGTAAAAATTTTTATTATGATAATTTTATAGTTCAATCATTATATGAAGACAAAATACCACCTTGTATAAAATCATGTATAATGCGTAATTCAACTACAATTGCGTTGCAATTTAGTGAGCCTGTAGTTGGAGCCGGCAATAACCTTAATTACATATTAGAAGATAATTTGTTATATCCGGTACAGGTTGAAATTTTCGAAGACTATGCTGATTATATCAGGTTAGTATTTTTTGAAGAATTAGCAGATGGAAAGGAATACATGTTGTGTGTGTCAAACATTGCTGATTATCAACATAATATGATGTCAGACACTTGCTTCGCTTTTACTATGCAGTATATTGATTATCAAGACATTGTGATAAGTGAAATAATGTATGATGTTAATCCTCCACCAAATAATTTACCTCCGTATGATTATTTAGAATTATACAATAAAACAAGTGCTTTAGTAGATGTTTCAGAATGGACTTTGTCTATTTCCGGAAGCGAAATCGTCCTTCCACATCATATTGTCATTAGTAATGGTTATTTAATAGTAACAACCCATGCTTTCGGACAAGAAATATCTGCTAACACTGTTTTGTTGTCTTCGTTAAATATACAGAAAGATGATAATATAGCACTCAAAAATGGACAGGGGGATTTAATTTTTTACATTCAGATAGATGATAATTGGTATCAAGATGCAGAGAAACAAAATGGCGGGTGGTCATTGGAAATGGCTAATCCATACGTGTCGTGCATAACAGACGGCAATTGGTTTGAAAGTATTGATGAAGCAGGAGGCACGCCGGGCAGAGCTAATTCGGTAGAGGTTATTGTAGAAGATACTGTTTCTCCCAAGATGAAGTCTGTGACGATATTAGATTTAGATAAGATTATACTTAAATATTCTGAGACAATGGACTCTGTTGCTATTCTAAATGGGGAGATATATAATTTTCAACCTGAGTTAATAATTAAGACTATTGAAGCAACGGATTATTCATATTCGCAGGTTGAAATTGTTTTTGAGAATAAGATACAAGAAGATGTTGTGTATACTTTGAAGTTAGATGTCAATGTTTCTGATTGTGTTGGTAATACAATTACAGATTCAATTATTTTTGGGATAGGTGCTGTTGTAGATTATAACGATATTGTATTTAATGAGGTGTTGTTTAATTCTTCTGATAATACTTCAGATTATGTTGAACTTATTAATATATCCGGGAAAGTTATAGACATACAGACATTGAAATTTGGTATTTATAAAGAAAATAAGTTTAGCAACAGTTGTTTAATGTCGAGTGAAAATAAATTAATGATGCCGGGAGATTATCTGCTTATAACTTCGGACACAACGAATTTGAGTACGCAATATCCGATGTGTGATAAATCAGCGTTTTGGATTGTAAAAAATTTTCCGAATTTGAATAATCAGGAAGGTTGCATTGGAATAGTTTCGGAAGATGGTACAGAGGTGGATAAATTTTGTTACAGCTCTGATATGCACCTTAGCTTATTGAATGAAGAGAAAGGTATAAGTTTGGAAAAAATGTCGGTATATAATAGTTCGGACAATTCGCAAAATTGGCATTCTGCGGCAAAGGCTTACAATTATGGCAGTCCGGGGATAAAAAATTCACAGTTTGCGGTATGGACAGATGCTAATAGAAGCAGCGATATAATTAATGTTGAACCTAAAGTAATTTCTCCAAACAATGATGGTACTAAAGATTTTGTTGAGATATCATATGATTTTGATGAGATAGGAGGGGTTGCCAATATATATATATACAATCAATCAGGTGTTTTAGTGAGGCATCTTGTTGATAATGAGTTGCTTGCTGTATCCGGTTGTGTTGTGTGGAATGGGTATGATGAAAATGGCATAGCAGTACAAGCAGGGAACTACATAGTTTTATTGGAAAAAATAGACATGAAAGGAGGTAGGGAAAAGGCGAGAGCTGTAGTCTGTGTAGTTGCGATATAATATGACTATTTATTTATGTCTTTTAATATGGCTTCGGCTAAGATAATATCTTGAGCATAAGTTATTTTCATATTTGATTTTTCGCCTATGACTATAAATATTTTCTCATTAGGGAGATATTTTGCTATAATTCCGCAGTCGTCTGTGGCAGCAAAAGATGTATCATTTAAAGCGAGTTTATAAGCCTTTTTTATCAAAGATAGTTTAAATGCCTGTGGAGTTTGCGCTTGAAAAAGGTAAGATCTGTTTGGAATATTGTCAATGAAATGTAAACAGTCATCTAACTTGAAGACAGTATCAGTAGCAGGTATGGCAACAGCGACACTATTGTGGAAATTCAGGGCATCAATAACCTCATTGATAGTTTTTTGGCTGATGAGAGGACGAGCGCAATCGTGGAAGATGATGTTAGTATCATCGGGATAATCTTGATAAGCGGTAATTGCTGCAAAGGAAGAGAGGTAACGTTCTTTACCGCCGTTGATTACTTTGTTGATTTTTTTATAGCCATTATTGTTGATTATAGAATAAACTTTGTCGGTGCAAGATTCATTACTTACTATTGCAATTTCATTGATGTTATCATTAATTTCAAAGGCTTCGATAGAGAACTCTATGATAGGCTTGTTGTTAATTTCAATAAATTGTTTTGGCGAGTGGTTGTTCATTCTTGTGCCGGAGCCACCGGCGAGTATAACGGCGATGTTCATATTTAGTCCAAGTTGTGTGCAAAATTGAGCGGTTCCACATGTATGGTTGTAGTGATGTCAAGCTGCTCTTTGATAGCATTTTCAATTTTTGTAGCTATATCATGTCCTATTTTGATGCTGAGGTTACCATCAAGTTTGATATGGAAGGTAAGCTCTTGTTGGGACACATAGTTATGTATGTGAAAATGATGTAGTTGCAGGTCTTTGTCATAAATAGATTTTGCGATGGCGGTGATTTTGTCTATCAGTTCTTGGCTTGGTTCTTCGCCGAGGAGTTTTGTAATAGCCTCTTTTATAATTATGTAAGTTGTATAGAATAGCATAAGGGCGATGATGATGCCGAGAACGCCGTCAATCCACCAGAATTTTTTTGCGAATAATATGCCGACGAGCACTACTACTGAGGAAATTGCGTCTGAACGATGATGCCATCCATCTGCTTTAATGCTGATGTTATCATATTTTTTGCCAACAAAGAAAGCATATTGGGCAAGAGCTTCTTTCAAGACAATGGAGGTAATTGTAACAACAATAGCAAGGGTTCCAAAAGTTGTTGATTTGTGGTCTGTTAGCTGGCTAATAGCACTTGTCAGAAAATCATAAGCTATTATAGCGAGCATAAAAGCTATGAAAAGAGCGGCTATCTGTTCTATTCTGCCATGTCCGAACGGGTGTTGTCTGTCGGGCTTTTTAGCTGCGAATCTGACAGATAATACAACTATTAAAGAACTTAGTGAATCAGACAGTGTGTGCCATGCGTCAGCGGTAAGAGCTATTGACTTGGTGACTATTCCCGCCCAAAATTTCAATGCGAATAAAAAGATGTTCAATATTATAGAGATGACACCTTCGAGGTAACTTGCTTTGTCTTTGTTCATTACAAAAATTTTTTGCAAAGGTAATATTTTTGTATAAATTTAAGTTGTAGAAATCATGAAAAAAATCTTTTTTTGTTACCTTTGCGTGGTAACAAGTCAAATTAGCTAAAATGTCCGATTTTATTCATCTACACGTACATACAGAATATTCTGTCCTTGATGGTTTATCCAATATAAAGAAACTTATTGCGAAAGCTAAGGCATTAGAGATGCCGGCAGTGGCAATTACAGACCATGGTAATATGTATGGTGTCTTAACATTTTACAATGAGGCAAAAAAAGCCGGAATTAAACCTGTTCTTGGCTGTGAAGCATATATTGCAGAAGGCAGTCGTTTTGACAAAGATGCGACACGTAGCGAACGTGTGAGAGGCTTTCACTGTGTGCTATTAGCTAAGAATTTCACCGGTTATAAAAACTTGTGTAAATTGATTTCGATGGGATTTCGTGACGGCTTTTATTATAATCCGCGTATTGATAAAGAAATATTAGAACAATATTCTGACGGCTTGATAGTGTCAAGTGCTTGTTTAGCAGGTGAAATACCGTATTTTATCAGGTCTAATAATGTTGGCAAAGCAGAAGAGGCTATACAGTGGTTTAAGAGAGTGTTTAAAGATGATTTTTACCTTGAACTTATGGACCATGGAATACCGGACCAGAAATTGGTTAATGCAACTTTGTATGAATTGTCAAAGAAGTATGACATCAAATTGATTGCAACTAATGATGTTCATTATATAGAAGCTGACGACCGTATTGCTCATGATATTTTAATTTGTATCAATACCGGAGCAGATTATGACAGCAAAGACAGGCTGAGATATACGGGACAGGAGTATTTTAAGACAGAAGATGAAATGTTGGATATTTTTAGCGAACATCCGGAAGCGGTTCATAATACGTTAGAAATTGCTGATAAAGTAGAGGTTTACTCAATAACTAAAGAGCATGTTATTTTACCGGTGTTTCCTTTACCTGAGCCTTATACTGATGAGAATGAGTATCTTAGAGCATTGACGTTTGATGGTGCCAAGAAAAAATATGGCGAGTTGACGGAAGAGATAAATAAAAGATTGGAATATGAACTTTCTGTGATAAAAGGCATGGGTTTTCCGGGCTATTTCCTTATTGTTCAAGATTTTATCAACAAAACGAGGGATTTGGGTGTTTTAGTAGGTCCGGGTAGAGGCTCTGCTGCAGGCTCTGCGGTGGCTTTTGCGATAGGTATCACCGACATCGACCCTGTAAAATATAACTTGCTGTTTGAAAGGTTTTTAAATCCTGAAAGAGTTTCTATGCCGGATATTGATGTCGACTTTGATGATGAAGGTAGAGAAAGGGTATTGGATTATGTTGTGGATAAGTATGGTGCCGACCATGTTGCACAGATAGTGACATTCGGCACTATGGCTACGAAACTTGCTATCAGAGATGTGGGCAGAGTACTTAAGATGACTATCCCTGAGGTAGATAGATTGTGTAAAATGATACCGGACAGAGCTAAAAATTTAGCTGAAGCTATTAAACAAAGTCCTGAATTGTCAACAGAGTTGGAAAGTGGAACTGAATTGGTAAAGAAGACTTTGCATTATGCTATGGAGTTGGAAGGCTCTGTGCGACAAACAGGAGTTCATGCTTGCGGTGTCATCATCGGTCCGGAAGACCTTACTAATCACATACCTTTGGCTACCGCAAAAGACTCGAAGATAATGGTTACTCAGTATGAAGGTTCTCAAGTTGAATCTGCCGGGATGTTGAAAATGGACTTCTTGGGATTGAAGACATTATCTATACTTAGAGATGCAATAAATAATATTTATCTGCGGAGTGGCGAAACTGTCAATTTAGATAATATTTCACTTGAAGATGAGCTTACATTTAAGTTGTTTAAAGAAGGAAATACTGTCGGCGTGTTCCAATTTGAATCTGCCGGAATGAGTAAATATCTTAAAGACCTTTCGCCGGAAAATATAGAGGATTTAATTGCAATGAACGCTTTATACAGACCTGGTCCTATGAATTATATCCCCTTGTTTATCGACAGAAAACAGGGGCGACAGCCTATTGAATATCCACACCCATGCTTGGAAAATGTTCTTAAAGCAACTTATGGTATTATGGTGTATCAAGAGCAGATAATGCAGACAGCTCAAGTGTGTGCCGGATTTACTCTTGGCAGAGCAGATGTTTTGCGTCGTGCTATGGGCAAGAAGAAAAAGGACGTTATGGCTGCTATGAAAAGTGAATTTGTAGAGGGGGCAGTCAAAAATAATATTGATGAGAAAAAAGCCACCGAAATCTTTGAGATTATGGAGAAGTTTGCAGAATACGGCTTTAACCGCTCTCATGCAGCGGCTTATTCTATTCTCGCTTATCAAACAGCTTACCTGAAAGCTCATTATCCTGCCGAATATATGGCTTCTGTGTTGACACATAACTTGAACGATATTAAAAAAATATCTTTCTTTATAGAAGAATGTCAGCGAATGGGCATTAAAATAGTTGGTCCGAATATCAATGAAAGTAATGTGCATTTTTCGGTAAACAAAGCAGGCGACATAGTATTCGGACTTGCCGGCATCAAGGGTGTCGGCTGGGCTGCTGTGGACGAAATTGTAGCGGAGAGAAAAAAGAATGGAAACTATAAAGATGTTATGGACTTTGTTACAAGAGTGAACCTTAGAACTGTAAACAGAAAAAGTATTGAATCATTGGCTACAACAGGTGCTTTTGACACCTTTCCTAATATCCATAGGGCTCAGTTTCTGTATAAAGATAAAGAAACAGGACCGAGTTTTATCGAAACTATCATGAAATATGCAGTTGATGCGAAGACGAGGAAGGAGGCATCTCAGATGTCTTTATTCGGAGAAGAACAGCAAGATGAAGCAATGAGCTTGAAATTTCCTGTGTGTGAGGAGTTTAGCCTCTTTCAAAAGTTGAGGTACGAGAAGGATAATATCGGTTTTTATCTCTCAGGATACCCTACAGACCAATACAAACTTGCAGTAAAATGTTTTACAAAAAATACTATATCCCAAGTTAAAAATTATATGGAAAAAGGTGCGCTGAAAACTAATTTAAGCTTTGCCGCAATGGTCGTAGATTCTGTGAAGTGCTATACAAAAACTAATAGAGAATATGGAAGATTTACTTTTGAAGACCAAGACACCTCTTTGCCGATGATTCTATTCTCAGAGGAATATCTTAAATATCAGAACTTTCTGAATAATGGCGAACTGCTTTATGTTACAGGTAGTATAGTGTCAAAACAATGGAAAGATTCTAATGAACTGATATTCTCTATAAGTAATCTTATGTTGTTGGAAAATGTGTTGCCTAAAATGACTAATAAGGTGACTCTTGTTGTTGATTATAAGGATATTACACGACATTTTGTCGATCAATTGTCGACAGATATTAAATCATGTAAAGGTCAATGCCCTTTGATGATAGAAATTATAGACCAAGAAGATAAATGCAATGTGGAAACTAAAATGTCAGAAGGTGGAATAGAAATTGATTCTTTTGTAAATATTTGTAAAACAAAAGGCTATAAATTTATCATTAAATAAAAAATTTATTATGACAAACATTAACAGCATCTTTGCAAATGTTTGGGTTAAAAAATAAAAAAACAAATGCGACCTTTGGAAATAATAAAAACTTCAGACGACTCATCTTCTATTTATGTGCCTGAAATAGATGAAACTTATCACTCTGTTAACGGCGCTGTGCAAGAATCGCTGCATATTTTTATTAACTTGGGATTAAATAATTATATTGATAAGAATTGTGAATTATCTACAGTGAATATTTTTGAAATGGGCTTCGGCACGGGGCTGAATGCACTGTTGTCGGTGATAGAGGCTGAAAAACAGAATGTTTGTATTAATTATGTTACTTGCGAAAAATATGTCCTTACCAAAGATTATTATTCACAACTTAATTATCCAAAAATTCTTAATGTCGATGACGATATTTTTATGTTGTTACACGAATGTGCTTGGAATCAGAAAGTTAATCTTACTGATAATTTTACGATAACTAAAATGCAAGAGGATATTAATAATTTGGATTTTAGCATGTTTCCTCAATTTAACGTAATATATTATGATGCTTTTTCGCCATCAAAACAGCCGGAGTTGTGGAACGAAAATATATTGAGTAAAATGTATAATATATTGATTAACAGTGGATTATTAGCTACTTATTGCGCTAAAAATGCGTTTAAAAAGACCTTACGTAATATTGGCTTTGAAGTTAATAATTATCCCGGACCTCCCGGAAAACGTGAAGTGACAGTGGCTGTTAAGCCATGATTTGTTTGTTTCATGATGTTGTTTTAATTAAAAAAATAAATTTATATGAAGAGATTAGAATTATTACTATTGGCATTTTTATCGTTTACGATTTTTGCGCAAGATGGTGAAAATCATTATGTTCCTGAAACCGATCCTGCTGCGTTACAGAGTATTAGTCATTGGCAGGATTGTAAATTCGGATTGTTGATGCACTGGGGACCTTATAGTCAAAGAGGAATTGTTGAGTCGTGG
>JALNXP010000246.1 GCA_023230285.1 Bacteroidales bacterium
ACAAATGCAACTAATGCAAATTTGACATAATATCAAAAAAATCAAAAATTACACCTTTAAATCTATATTTCTCAACTCTTTATTGTATTTTCGCAATGCTAATGAATCTACGTTACATAGAAAATTATAAAAAATTTATGAGAAAGCCTATATCGTCAATATTTATTATTAATTTTGCGTGCTAATTATAAATAAAATTTTTATGTCACGTTTTATTAAACTTATAGTTATATGCTGTGCTTTTTGCTTTGCAATAACTTCTTATTCTGCACCTGTTGAGGTGAACGTTGCGAAGACTGTTGCATTGAATTTTATGCAGTATAACAAAGCATTTTGCTATGTAGAAGATGCGGTTTGCGAGTTGGAATATACGTGTTCCGATGCTGATAATTATTTTTATGTTTTCAATATTAATGATAAAGGCTTTGTGATAGTTTCGGCGCAAGATATAGTAAAGCCGATTTTAGCATATTCTACGGAAAGTACTTTTAATAAAGCTGATATTCCTGACAATATGGCTTGTTTTTTAAATGATTATCAGCGAGAAATAGTTTTTGCCATAGATGAAGGTGTTGTTAAAACGAGCGATATTGCTGCCGAATGGGCGGATTTATTAAATACGAGAAGTGGTTTGCAACCTAAGGGTGAGCGTGTTGTTGAACCTTTGCTGACGACCTTGTGGCGTCAACACTGGCCCTATAATTATTATTGTCCGGAAGATCCTGCCGGTTCAGGCGGACATTGTTATGTCGGCTGTGTTGCAATGGCTCTGGGCATGATTATGAAATATTGGGAATATCCTGTGACCGGTACAGGCTCTCATTCTTATTATTGTTCCGGCTACGGCTCTCAAAGTGCTAATTTTGGCGAAGCTACTTATCTCTATGACTTGATGCCGTACGACAGCCTCAGGTTGGCAAGTCCTTTGGAAGAAATCGAGGCAACGGCTTTGATGCTGTATCATTGTGGTGTGGCTGTGGATATGCAGTACGGAACTTCAGGCAGCGGTGCTTATGTTTTTGACATCCCAGATGCAGCTGTAAATTATTTTGGCTTCTCAGAAGAAACAGAATATAGACAACGTAGCAATTATTCTTTAAACGAATGGGTGTCAATGCTGAAAGAGCAATTCGATTTGGGCTATCCTGTTTATTATGGCGCTTATGATTATAATGTCGGTGTGGGACATGCTTTTAATTTAGACGGCTATGACGAAAATGATATGTTCCATATAAATTGGGGGTGGGGCGGTAACCAAAACGGCTACTTTGCTGTCGATGCTTTTAATACTACTAATTATAGTTTCAATGACGGCAATACGGCTATCTTTGATATGATACCCGATTATGTTTATGGTATGACACCAACAGCTCCGACAAACTTTTTAATAGTTCCGGATCCGGATTATAATCTCTCCGCAACTATTTCATGGACAAATCCTTCGACTACTTTTAATGGGAATACTTTGGAATCTATTGATTCTATGATGGTTATGCGTGATGGGGCAATAATAGATGTCATTTATCCGACAACTCCGGGCGAAGAAATCTCTATCGTTGATAATACTGTTCCGGAATATGGCTCTTATACCTACTCTGTATATGCCATGACAAATATTGGAATTGGATATAGCGCAACACAAACTGTTGTTATAGGTCCAAGTTGTACTATTATTGTTGAAATGAATGATAGTTACGGAGATGGCTGGAATGGTGCTTCGTTATCTTTTCGAGATGCAAGTGGTGAAGAACTTGCAAATCTAACTTTAGTGTCCGGCTCAAGTGAAACAGTTTACTTACAACTACTTATCGGGACGATAAACTGTTTTTGGAACTCAGGGTCTTGGGACTCCGAATGCTCGTTCTCTATTTATGATTTTGAGAATAATGCAATTTATACATCTCAAGGGACACCGCAAGCCGGCGAATTTTTCTCTTTTGAAAACGAATGTGATGTGATAGCACCTTGTCTTGCTCCTACATCGTTAATTGCAACTGCAAGCGAAACTGAAAACAAAATTTCTTTACAGTGGACGGGTATGAGTTCTGCAAATACATATAACATATATCGTGATGAGGCTATAATTGCAGAAAACATCGCCGAAAATCAATATGAAGATGAAAATTTGGAATATATGACGGAGTATTGCTATCATGTTGTTTCTGTTTGTGATAATGGTGAGTCACAGCCTTCTACAGCAGAATGTGCAACCACACCGCTTTTGCCATTGCCTTGCAATCCTCCGGAAAATGTTCACTATGAGTTAATTAATAACACTATCGTCCTTCAATGGGATGGTCCCGATAAAGATTTAAGTTGCTATAATGTCTTTTTAGATGGTGAGACTGTTGCGGAATGTATAACTGCATCTTCATATACATACACCAATGTTGAAGATGGAGAAGAGTATGTTTTGGGGGTGAGTGCCGTATATTCTCAGCAACAATGTGGAGAGTCGGACGTTGTAGAGGTTACTGCTTTGTTTATTGGCATTGATAATTATAATGAAGTCTATAAACTCTATCCTAATCCGGCTTCCGATGTAGTAAACATAAAAGCAGACGGACAGATAAATGTTGTCGTTATCAATATGTTAGGACAAGTTGTCAAAAGATGTGAGGGCTATAACAGCGTAGAAGTAGATGTTAGAGATTATCCTCGTGGGGTGTACATATTTCAAATTGTTAACGGTAAAAACATTAACAGCAAGAGGGTTGTTGTGAGATAATAACAATGTGCGACCCATCTAAATTACAAATCCTTCACCTTGAATACGTTGTACGAAATTCCATCGTCATAAACATCGCTATTCTCAAACTTCTTTACTTTTTTGACAACATATATTGTCAACGGCAATATTACTATTTCGTATGAAGATTTCAGAATAATCTGTAAAACCATAAGGTTTATTAACTCTTTCATTCCTATTAATCCGCCAAAAGCTATGGGGAAAAATATCAGAGAATCGGCGGTTTCTCCGAACAATGTTGAGACTATAGCGCGTAAAGAAAAATGTTTTCCTTTACTTTTAACTTTCATTTTGCTTATCACATAAGCATTTATAAAAGAGCCTATCAGGAAAGCTGCGAGACTTGCTACGATAATTCGCGGCACTAATCCGAAAATATAATTAAAATGCTCACCGCCGTCCCAAAAGGGAGCTGCAGGAATGAGTACAGTCAGCTGTCCCATTCCTGCAACAAAAAAGTTCATCAAAAAGCCTGTCCATATTATCAAGCGAGCTTTCTTGAAACCCCAAATTTCAGTAATACAATCGTTTATGATGTAAGATATCGGAAAGATAAGTAACCCGCCGGTCAGTGTCAATCCACCGAGTGTAATTATTTTGGTTTCCAAGAAGTTAGAGGTGATAAGGCAAACATTAAACAGAATACCCATCAGCATATATGGCACAGAAACTTTTTGCCTCATAATTCATTAATTACAAACACAAACGAGATTTCTGTCGCCGTAGCCGTCATCTATTTTGCTGACTGTTGGCCAGTATTTTGCATTGTTATATCCCATTGGGAAGCAGGCTTTAGTTCTCGAATATGGGAATGTCCATTCGTCAGCTGTAGCCATTTCGCATGTATGAGGTGCATTTTTAATGCAGTTATTTGCTTTGTCGGCTGTACCGTCTTCGATTTCCTGAATTTCTTTTCTGATGGAAATCATCGCATCTACGAATCTGTCTAACTCTCTAAGCGGTTCACTTTCTGTGGGTTCTACCATTAAAGTACCATGGACAGGGAAAGCGACAGTAGGAGCATGGAAGCCATAATCCATCAAGCG
>JALNXP010000156.1 GCA_023230285.1 Bacteroidales bacterium
ATAACTTCAACGCCGGCAGTTTTCTGGAAAATATTGCAGTCGAGTATCATTTCGTGAGCGCACATACCTTTTGCGCCGACATACAGAATTTTGTAATAATCTTCTAAGGACTTGCGCAGATAATTAGCGTTAAGTATAGCCATAGCTGTAGCCATTTTCATTCCTTCGCCGCCGAGCATTTTACAATAGCCGTAAGATATAGGGATGATAAATGCGCTGCCGAAAGGTGCAGAAGACACTGAACCTAAAGATTTTTCTGTGCCGATGTTCACGATTGGATTAGACGGCAAATACGGAACTAAATGTTTTGCAACTCCGATAGGACCAACTCCGGGACCGCCGCCACCGTGAGGGCTGCCAAAGGTTTTATGTAAATTCAAATGGCAAACGTCAGCACCGATATAACCCGGGCATGTATAGCCTACCTGAGCATTCATATTTGCACCGTCCATATATACTTGACCGCCATTTGAATGAATAATGTCAACCAATTCGAGGATGCCTTCTTCAAAAACACCGTGCGTTGATGGATATGTTACCATTATACAAGCCAAACTATCTTTATATTGTTCAGCTTTAGCTCTCAAATCGTTAAGGTCGATGTCTCCGGATTCACTGCATGCGACAACAACAACCTCAAAGCCTGCCATTGCAGCACTTGCGGGGTTAGTACCGTGAGCGGAAGCCGGTATCAGACATACATTTCTATAACTTTCGCCTTTATCTTCTTGATAAGCACGTATCGTCAACAAACCTGTGTATTCGCCGGCAGCTCCGGATGTAGCCTGAAACGATATGCCTGCAAAACCTGTTACCTTCTTCAAAATTTCAGTATAATCATCAATAAGCTCTTTGTAACCTAATGCTTGGTCGCGAGGTACAAACGGATGTATATTGGCAAATTCAGGCCAGCTCAAACAAAACATCCATGATGCTGCATTCAACTTCATCGTACATGAACCCAACGGTATCATTGACTTATTCAGCGACAAATCTTTATCTTCCAAATATTTCATATAACGCATCATATCTGTTTCCGAATGATAGTCATTAAATACTGGAGCTGTTAAATACGGCGATTTACGTTGCAGTTTGTCGGATATAGATGTCAATCGGCTGCAAACTTCTTTATTGCATACAAACGGCACAAACTCTTTTCCAACTGCTTCGGCGAATATCGAAATTATAGTATTTACATCATCTAAAGAAGTAGTTTCATCGATGCTGATAGACAACTCTTCCTTGGAGATAATTCTGAAATTCATCTCTTTATCGAGTGCTGACTTGTTTATTGTACAAGTGCAGACACCCGCCGGCATTGTAACATCAAGAGTATCAAAGAATTGCGCATTGTTCTGTGTGTAGCCCAATTTTTGAAGTTCTGTTGATAATACTATTGTTAATATATTGATATGGCGTGCTATTTCTCTAATACCTTCTTCGCCGTGATAAGCTGCATAGAAGCCTGCCATCATAGCCATTAAAGCCTGAGCGGTGCAAATGTTGGAAGTAGCTTTTTCGCGTTTTATATGTTGTTCACGGGTTTGTAGTGCCATTCGCAACGCTTTGTGTCCCAATTTATCAATAGTGATGCCAATTATTCTTCCCGGCATTTTTCTCTTATATTCATCTACTGTTGCCATAAAAGCGGCATGAGCGCCACCGTAGCCCATTGGCGTGCCGAAACGCTGGCTCGAACCTATGACGATGTCTGCGCCCCACTCTCCCGGAGGTGTCAGCATTGCTAAACTCATCAAGTCTACAGCAACCGTCACTAACATGGATTTTTCATGAGCCTTAGCTGTAAATGCTGCATAATCATTAGCTTGTCCTTTTGCTGTAGGATATTGCAACAACGTACCTATATAATCTTCAGCAAAATCAAATTTGTTTTCATCGCCAACAACGACTTCTATACCGAGAAAATGAGCTCTTGTCTTAACAACAGCTATAGATTGCGGTAAAACGTTTTCAGATACAAAAAATTTGTTGTCACCACGTTTTACTCTTTCACGACTTCTGCAGTGATAGGTCATTATCATAGCCTCTGCTGCTGCTGTACCCTCATCTAACAAAGAACAATTAGATACAGGCATACCGGTTAAATCGGATACCATAGTTTGGAAATTCAACAGAGCTTCCAATCTGCCTTGCGAAATCTCCGCCTGATAAGGTGTATACGAAGTATACCAGCCCGGATTTTCCAAAATATTACGCTGAACTACGCCGGGTACTATAGTGTTATAATACCCAAGCCCTATATACGATTTATATATCTTGTTCTTAGCTCCAAGTCCTTTTAAAAATGATATGTATTCATACTCATTCATACCTTTAGGTAAATCAAGATCTTTCTTGAATCTGATTTTCTCCGGAATCGTTAAAGCAATAAGCTCTTCTATCGAAGAAACACCTATTTTTTTCAACATCTTGTCTGTCTGAACTTTATCAGGTCCAACATGACGATTAATAAAATTGTTCGTAATCATAATTGCTTATTTTTCAAATTTTGCAAAAGTAAAAAAAAAAATATACTTTTGCCGAAAAACTTACGTTAAGTATTTACTTTTAAATAACAATTTTTTATTAATGCAAAATGTTGATATAATTAGCGATAATGAAGAAATCAACAAAGAGATAGAAGAATTGTCATCTTTGATTGATACAAAACCGTCTGCTATATTATTTATTAAACGCGGTGATCTGTTAAAAAAAATACATGAATTTGGCAAAGCCTTAGGCAACTATAAATCAGCACTAAAACTTGACCCTGACAGTACTATTGCTGCCACAAAAGTAGAAATGACAGAGAACATTCTCTCTATAGAAAATACCTTCTATTACGAAAATGCTTATACTGATGAATTTCTATTTCCGGAACTATGATTCTTAATTTTAAATAAAAATATCATGAACTTAAACGAACTTTATCCTCAAATTGTCTGGAATATTTTCCAAGATATTTGCAAAGTACCTCGTCCTTCTAAAAATGAAGGCAAAATGATTGAATTTTTAACTGATTTTGCAAAAAAACACAATCTCGAATATACTGTTGACAAAACCGGCAACGTAATTATCAGAAAGCCGGCTTCCAAAGGCTGCGAAAACAAGCCTTCAGTAGCATTACAGAGCCATATTGACATGGTTTGCGAAAAAAACAGCAACAAAGAACACGACTTTCTGAAAGACCCTATTAAACCTTACATTACAGAAGACGGTCAATGGGTAAAAGCTGACGGTACCACTCTCGGCGCTGATGACGGCATCGGCGTTGCTGCCGAGCTTGCTATACTCATCTCTGACGACATAGAACACGGTCCGCTCGAATGTCTGTTCACTGTTGACGAAGAAACAGGCTTGACCGGTGCTTTCGGACTTGAACCGGACGTGCTGAAATCTAAAATATTACTTAACTTGGACTCCGAAGACGACGGCGAAATATTCATCGGCTGTGCCGGCGGCGTTGATACTGTCGGTACTTTGACTTTTAAAAAAGCACCTGTCATACCCAATGCAGCTGCTTTTAAAGTTTCAGTATACGGTCTTGTCGGCGGTCATTCCGGCGACGACATCAACAAGGGAAGAGGCAACTCCAACAAACTGCTGAACAGATTTATTTACGAATATTCTAAAAAACATACCATCGACCTCGCATATTTTGACGGCGGCAACCTAAGAAACGCAATTCCACGTGAAGCATACGCTATTGTGACAGTACCTGACAAACAGGTAAATACATTTAAAAAAGCTGTCGCTAAGTACGAGGCTACTATCAAAGCAGAACTTGAAATGACCGATGCAGGAGTCTCTTTCGATGCCGAGAAAACTAATTTACCTAAATATGTTATGGAGAAAGACGACTTCGTAAAATTTATACGTCTGATTTATGCAATGCCTCACGGCGTTATCTCTATGAGTTTCAAACTGAAAGGCATCGTTGAAACTTCTACGAACTTGGCTTCCATCAAATTTAACGGCAACAAAATAACCATTACCACAAGTCAGCGCAGCGATTCCGAATCTCTGAAAGCCGACATCGCCGCTATGGTCGAAAATTGCTTGCTACTCGCCGGCGCAAAAATACAACATAGCGATGGCTATCCTGGCTGGACACCAAATCCGGACTCACCTATACTACATATCACCTTAGACGTATACAAAGACCTCTTCGGAACACCGGCTATCTTCAGATCTATTCACGCCGGTCTCGAATGTGGACTGTTCTCTACTAAATACCCCGATATGGACATGGTATCCTACGGACCTACACTCCGCGGCGTTCACTCACCGGACGAAAAAATCGAAATCCATACTGTGGAAAAATTCTGGAAAATGACACTCGAAATATTGAAACGTCTATAAAACAACTTATTATGTTCACCGAGAAAGACATCGCCCAAATAAAGGACAGAAATATGACAACCAACAAAGTGTTGTCACAAATCAATATCTTTAAATCCGGTATTGATTTTATAAAATTAGATAAGGCAGCTACAAAACCTGATGACATTGTTGATGTTAATGACAGCATTTCCGTTGATAATCAAAATGTTAAGACTATAAGTTTCATCCCTGCAAGCGGTGCCGCCTCTCGAATGTTCCAAACACTGCTGAACACCCTAAACGAAATTAATGCAGTTGGTGAAGATAATTTTGTACTTCAAAAAGACAATTCTTTCCAATCAACTTGCTACTTTTTTGATAATATCAAGAAATTTGCTTTCTACGAGAGCCTTAAAAAGGCTCTCGCCGTTGAAGACTATAATATCGACATACTTTTAAGTGAACATAAGTATAAGACAGTTTTAGAGTATCTGCTTGATGAACAAGGACTTAACTACGCTCACAAACCTAAAGCATTGTTGCTGTTTCACAACGATGGCGGTAGAATAAAATATGCCTTTGAAGAACATATAATAGAAGCTGCAAACTATCATTCAGGAGATAGCATATATTTGCACTACACTCTATCGCCGGAACATGTTGATAACTTTAAAGCGGTTTTGAAAGATATATTACCGTACTACGAAAATAAATTCAACAGTAAAATCGACATTTCAATCTCTGTCCAGTCGCCAAGTACAGACACGGTAGCTGTCAATCCCGACAACTCTCTGTTCAGAAACACCGATGGAAGCCTGCTATTCCGCCCGGGCGGTCATGGTGCTTTGATTTACAATCTGAACAACATTGATGCTGACGTAATTCTAATCAAAAATATTGACAACGTAGTTCCGGATAGTAAAAAAGACATAATTGTCAAATATCGTAAATTATTGATTAACAATATATTACATTTATTCAACGAAAGAAATAAAATTATACGTATTTTATCTTCTTTGGATAGCTCCGATGTCAATGCAGAAAAGACCATTTTCGATTGTGAAAAATTCATCACCGGTAAGTTACATGTTTTCTTGGCAGACAATTATCCTGACAAGAGAACAAGCGACAAGATCCAATATCTGATACAAGTTATTGACAAGCCGATGCGTATCTGTGCTATGGTGAAGAACGAAGGAGAGCCGGGCGGCGGACCTTTTGTAGTCTCCAAAAACGACTGCAAATCTCTGCAGATTGTCGAAAGTTCTCAAATCAACCATAAAAACGACATTCAAGAAGCCGTTTTTCGCAGTTCTACTCACTTTAATCCGGTAGACATTGTCTGTATGACAAAAAATGCCGAAGGCGAGAGATATAATCTTGCAGATTTCATTGACCATGACACGGCATTTATTTCTTCTAAATCTAAAGACGGCAAGCCGCTGAAGGCTTTAGAGTTGCCCGGACTTTGGAACGGTGCGATGAGCAGATGGATAACTATTTTCGCCGATGTGCCGGTAGAGACGTTCAATCCGGTAAAGACGGTCAATGATTTGTTGAGAGAAGCGCATAGGAACGTTTAGGTAGAGACACGGCGTGCCACATCTCTACAAAATCACCTGCAACACAGCCTGTTACAATGCCGATATATTCTGCGTTAATCCGCGAAATCTGTGGGCAAATAAATTCATTAACCGCCGAAGATGCGACTGTACCTTATCCGGTGTATATGAAATACCGCCTATTGTTATCAGAGGCACTGTTTAAAAACGACTATCAGCAACCGGACACCTTCACTATTAACAAAATCGTAAACTA
>JALNXP010000073.1 GCA_023230285.1 Bacteroidales bacterium
GCCTAAGGTGGCACCGTTGATTTTACGTACTGCCAACTCACTGCTGCGGCGGTTCATCTCGTCCTGACAGTAACCTATCAAACCGATAAGCGTGATGATAAGAACTACCAATCCGGCAATCAAGATGGTATCACGATAGTTACGAGTTCCATCGTATTGACTTTTATATGCTTCTGAATATGAGTTGATTTCAATCTCTTTATCCGGAAATCTCTCTTTGTATATTTCACTTACAGCCTTGATATTTTCAGCATTTATCTCGTTAAGTTTCATAAGATGATAAGAAATAACATCGTTCCATGCCGGATTATCACCCTTTATATAAAATTGCACAGAGGGTCTTTCGTCTTTATTATTACTCATATCTCCTATAAGATAATCTTCATATATGCCACAAATGGTATAATAATCGTCAGCTCTGCAATGTTCCGTGATATAAATCTGATGTCCGAGAACGTCATCCCATCCGGTATTCATCTTAAGTTTTTCTGCGCAACTTCTGCTTACCATAACTTCTTTATCTTGCGGTGTGGGCGTTTCTTGATTGAAGTTGCGTCCGGCAATGATTGGTATCTCCATCAATTCAAAAAAGCCATCATCAGCATAATAGTTGTCGGCGACATTAAAAAGTTCTTTGTCGCTATCCGGAAGCAAGATGTTATTTCCGCTGGCGCCTTCAAATGGAAGCGATGAGTTGAACGTCTGCATCGTGACAAATGGCAGCTTGGCAATTTCGTCTTTCAGAATGTCACGTTCCTCTTTCTCTATCCCATTTATTTCGGTATATAGCAGATTTTTATAGGCATATCCGGTATCTTTATGCAAGACAAAACTGTATTGCAAGAAAATGACGAGCAGCAGCGAGATAAAAAATGCCGAGCAGATAAACTGAACGGTTAAAAGCACATATTTCCAGCGGCGGTTACTCTCTTTGTAGTTACGAAACGCTGTAGCGATAGGGGTTTTTGAATAGATAGCTGCCGGGAAGATGCCGCATGTCAGAAACACAAGAAGCAGAACAACTATCAGGATGGCAATGCTTTGCGGCGATAAAAGTGCCGACAGCGAAGTCCCTACGATACGTTCTACCGTTCCTTCAAATGTAAATACGAGAAAAACAGCAAGAAGCAAAGAGATGAACATCTCAACAAAAGTGTCGGAGAACACCAAGGCATAGATGTTGTTTCTTGAAGCGCCGTAACACTTGCGGACGGCGACCATCTTAGCCTTACGCACTAATGACGAAAGCGTGATGAGTATGTAGTTTAAGATAGCCACAACGAGGACGACAATAGCCAAAATCAACATGATAAGGCATATTTGCTTCACCTCTTTGAAAGATGTGTGAAAGCCTTTCAGTGAAATGATATTGTAGCTTATCTTTGTGCCTTCTGACAAGTTGGGCATGATACGTTCCTCACACATCTTGTCAATACCAAGTTTGACATCCGCTTCAGAAGTGTTGGGTAATAGTTTTATGAAACTCATATACCTGTCGTTACCCATCCAGTTGTTGGAGCCGTCCCATGTAAATGCTTTTATGGATTTTATTGGAATGACAATCTCAAAATCGGCGAGTTCGGAGTTATGCGGGAAGTCTGTAAAAACAGCTCCAATCGTCAGCATTCTGTTTTCATACGACTGGGGCGCTATCACCCTGCCAATCAGATCGCGATAGTTTTTATTTTTGCCTTTCAGCATTTTGTCAGCCATCGACTTTGAAATCAAGGCGGTGTTAGGCTCCTGAAGAGTCTTATCGGCATCACCGGCTAATATCTCTCTTGGAAATGTCTTGAAGAAACAGGAATCGGCTATCACCATAGCTTTGCAAAAATATCCTTCGTTATTTGTGCCTTGTCCGTCTTTCTCTATGTTTTTGATAATTATTTCACTGCCAACGTATGTAAGACGAGTTGCATATTCTACAGCAGCAGAATATGACTTTATCCCCGGGGCTATCGCTCCCGGTGTGCTGTAATACTTCATCTTCTCGCCGTTTCGCTCGTACAGCGATACTACGCGATATACGCGTTCACGATCGGGCACGAAACTCTCGTAGGAGTTCTCAAAATACAGCTTGGCTATCAATGTCAACCCCATGGCAAGTCCTATACCCAAAAGTATTATTTTGGTGATGCTGCCACTGCCACGGCGGAAGATGTTTTTGAAGCTGTTGATGATATTTCTATTCATTGTTTTATAATTTTTATCTATAATTCATTGCCTGTTGAAGAGACGATGTGCACATCGTCTCTATCTTATCGAATCTACCGGGTTGGCATTGGCGGCTTGTCTGCTGCGGACAGTTACCGTTATGATGGTGATGAATAATATGACACACAGTGCTATAGCAAAAACCCACCAGAATAAAGGTATCCTGAACTGAAATGCCGACAGCCATGATTTTACCGAATAAACAGCCAAAGGGATCGCCACAGCGAAACAGACCAGCGCAATGATGACAAATTTCCGGTTAAACATCAGTAATATCTCATGAGTACTTGCGCCCATAACGCGCCGTATTCCAATCTCTTTACGCCTAAACTGCGTCTCGAATAGCACCAAGCCGAAAACGCCTATCAATGAGATGACTATAGCTAATAATGAAACGATGCTTATCAATGTGCCTATACGTTGATCTTTCTTGTATAAATGATTAAGCTGAGCATCAAGAAAATTGACCTGAACAGGATAATCCGGTTCAATCCTATTGATGGATTTTTTTATCTTATCAACAACCAGAAATTTGTCAACGCCTTCATTGATTTTTATATACATATATTCCAATCCGTCATTATATGCCTTTCTGTAATAGAAAGCAAAGGGGTTTTCGTTGACATAAAGCGTCTGCAAATGGACAGTATTGTCAATAAAACCGATGACTTTAAACTTATCATTGCCTGTCTCTTCATTCAACGAAACGGATTCGCCATTTTCTTTGGGACTGACACGATTCAGTATCAGCAACCCGTCAGAAGAGTTCTCATCATCTGCCCTGAAATCACGACCTTCTTGCACCGGAATATTCATAACTTCAAGGAAATTATACGAAACAGGCATGATATTGAATTCCCATGTCTCGCCATTGAGTTCTATTACCCAGTTTTGATAGAAATCTCTACAGCCCATCTGCGACATCGCATAAGCCACATCGGCTATCTCGCTGTTTGACTTCATCTCGGCAGACAGAGCAGCCTGATTCTTGCACAGATTCTCTGAAATCTTCACTATGGCAATCTGACTTTTGTTATAGCCCAAATCATACTTGCCCACAAATCTGTTTTGCAAGCCGATGAAAAGGGAAGCAATGATAAGAGTAGACGAGATAACATATTGAAAACCAATAAGAACAGAACGATACACTTTGCCGCGAGGCGACGCTGCAAAAGTACCTCTCAGGGCGACAGTAGGTTCAAAAGATGTCATATAGAAAGCCGGATAAAGTCCTGCCAAGAAACCAACTGCCAAGGATAATAATGCAGTATAAGCGATTGTGGGGATATTCGCTTTTAAAGAGATGTCGGCTATCCACATATTTGAAAATGAGGTGCTTGCCAGCATACCTACAATCAGAAGCGCAAGCAAGAAAGAGATGATGGCTATCATGACCGACTCGATGATAACGGAGAAACGAATCTTCCACAGACTTGCGCCCATGACACGCTGCGTATTAAGCATCTTAATCTTTAACGGCGCAATAGATGATGCAAAATTAATGTAGTTGATAACAGCAATAATGACAATCAGCAGGGCGATTGCCAACATGATGTTTGTTCTCGTTTTATTCCCTTTATCGCCAAAATCCTTCCTGACGCCGGTAGTATAATACAAATCTCTTAAAGAAGTCATTTCTATATGAGAATCCAAATGTTCGCCTCCTGCCTTGAAATAATCATGAAAACTGTCATTCAGAGAAAGCAACACCTCATCAGCCTTGTCGGGAGAATCTATTGTGATAAGAAACAGGAAGTTGTATTGATTTTTGCCGAATTTCTCATCATTGCTGCGTGTGTAATAGAACATGTTTTTTATTACTGAATTTGCAGGTATGTCTTTATACACCGCTCCAATAGAACATATATTCTCTTCCCATGTAAAAGATTTACCGATAGCACTTTCATCCGGAAACATCGTTTTTGCCATACTCTCCGGAATAATCACATTCCATGGGTGTTCCAAAGCGTTTTTATCTCCTTCAATAATAGTAATATCGGCAATTGTGACGAATGGAGCATACACTTGCGAGAAATCAACTTGAAAAGACGCTCTTCCTCCATTAGAACGTGTTATTGTGATTGCCTGATTTTTGTTCCAACTCAGATTATCATACATGGTGGCAGTTACAATATGGGGTGATGCTCCCGAAAGTTTGTCAATCAGTTGCTGAGAGAAACAAGAAAAATTATTAGAAGCGTCAGTATTGCTTACTATGGCTAATCTGTATGTCCTGTCTGCATTTCTGTTATAGGAATCATACCCATGCTCAAAAGAAAACTGAGCCATAAGGACGATAAATGCAGCAAAAGCTAACGACAATCCTATGATATTCAGTATTGCCGAGGTGGTGTAGCGTTTCAGGGTAATGAAGAAGTTATACAGTATTTTCATTGCGTCTTTACAGTTCGTTGGTAATATCGGTAACGATGTGACCGTCGAAGAGGTTTATTGTACGCTGAGCAAAACCAGCATCTTTCGGGGAGTGTGTTACCATTACGATGGTGGTGCCTTCTTTATTCAGTTCGGTAAGCAGATTCATCACCTCGAGACCGTTTTTGGAGTCCAAGTTACCTGTCGGCTCATCGGCGAGGATAAGTTTTGGGTTGGCAACGACTGCACGGGCTATGGCAACACGCTGCTGCTGTCCGCCGGAGAGCTGCTGTGGAAAATGGTCGCGGCGGTGCGATATTGCCATGCGTTTCATGATGCCTTCCACCATCTCTTTGCGTTCCGATGCCTTGATTTTAAGATATATCAAAGGTAACTCGATATTTTCGTAAACGTTGAGTTCGTCAATAAGATTAAAACTCTGAAACACGAAACCTATGTTACCTTTACGGAACATGGTACGGTCTTTTTCTTTTAATTTGCCGACTTCCTGTCCGAGCAATTCATAAGAGCCACTTGTAGGGTTATCTAACAGTCCTAAAATATTCAGTAATGTTGATTTGCCACAGCCTGAAGGTCCCATGACAGCCACAAATTCGCCGTCTTGAATTTCAAATGATACGTTATCCAAAGCAGTGGTGATAATTTCTTCTGTTCGGAATTCTTTTACTAAATTTTCTACTTTTAACATGATAAATATATTTATTGGTTATTTATTAATTTTCTTTATTGCACTTTTTGATTGAATATTAATACATCGACATCGCCATAATTATCATAGCTTGACGTGATGACTTTTTCGCCTGCCGACAATCCTTCGAGAACTTCATAATACTGAGGATTTTGGCGACCGATTTTAATCTGGCGTTTTACAGCCTTATCGCCGGAAGTGTCTACAACATAAATCCAATTTCCGCCGGTTTTCTGATAAAATGTTCCACGAGGAATCAATATTGCTTCCGAAGGTTGACCGAGTTGCAGATTTAAGTAATAAGTCTGACCGCTGCGGATATTCTCGGGGCGCTCGCCTGCGAGTTTGAAGTCGGCTTTGAAACGACCGTCACGGACTTCCGGATAGACTTTACGTAAAGAGGCATTGTATGTTTCTCCCTGTCTGTCAAAAGTAGCCTCAAGTCCTGTGGTTATCTTATCAATATAATGCTCATCTATCTGAGCTTCAATCTTATAATTCGACAGGTCGTTGATTTGTCCGATTTTCATTCCTGAAGCAACGGACTGACCGAGAACAACATCGAGTAAGCCGAGTTCACCATCTATTGGTGCTTTTACAGCCAAGTTATCTTTACGTTCACGTATCATTTTCATATTCAGACGCATATTGTCGAGACTTTCCTGCATTTGCTCTATTTCAACCGAACGATAAAGGCTGTCTTGCTTCTGGCGGTTTAATATCAATTTGAGCTTATCCATTGCTATCTCATAATCTTCTTTTGCTTGCAGATATACTTCTTTTGATATGAGAGAATCTGCGTACAACGCTTTGTTTTGCTCGAATGCTCTTTTGCTTCTCCTTGTATCTAATTGATACTGAATACGTTCTTGCTCAACGCTGAGTTTTTGCTGTTCCATGGAAATCATGGTGTTACGAAGTATATTTTCCTTTTCGGCGAGTTCTGCTTCCGAGTTCAAAATCTGAAGGTCTAAGTTGGCGTTGCTCAATATGATTATAATATCACCTTTTTTAACTTCGCTACCTTCTTCTTTTATTATTTCTTCTACAACGCCACCTTCCATAGGACTTATTTGAACAGTACTTATAGGCTGAACCTGTCCGCTAACACGTATGTAGTCGTTAAATTCTCCTGCTTTAGCTGTACTTACGCTTACAGCACGCGTGTCTATGCGTTGTGACGAGCTGTTATCACGGAAAATAAGCCATAACACAAAAGCTATAAATAAAGCTATTGCAACATATATTAAATTCTTTTTTTGAAATATGACTTTTAAGCCTTTTTTCTTTTCTATTTGACGATCCATAGTATTTTATTTTTTCAAATTATTATTCACTTGTTTAATCTCTTATCTCTCAGATTTTATTATAGAATATTTATTATTGCTGATATTTGTAATCTCATATCCTTTATTTAGTTCCATCTTGAAACCATTTTTACCTGCATTTTTATCTGAATATGGCAGAATGAAATACGCCCAGTCCTTATTTATCATAATGCCATCAGTAGCTTCAATAGAACCGAAGTCTCCCGATAGTTTCATGGTTTTATATATCATGCCAACGGTATCATAAGATATTACCTTTTCGTTAGGATTAAATGAGAAATTTATATTATTATTCAATATCATCAATATATCGCAATTTCTGAATTTATCTATCAATTGAGCTTCTGCTGCTGCTTTACTGTTGATTTTGCTTTCTTCATTTTTAACAAAATCCTCTGCATTATATTTAACTATGATTTTTTTTATCTCTTCATCTAAATCAACATTTTCTGAAATATCAACATTTTCTTTTACTACATCTATAATAGTTTTACCTGACAACACTTCTTTTTTCCAGTCCGGTGATATTGCATCAAGAATAAAACCGTAAACAGGTCCTGTTAAATAAGCAAAAGAATTTGTAAAACCTTCATCTTCCAGTCCTGCTTCAAGTTTCTTTGACATCCTTACAACCATTTCCGTCATACTTGAAGTGTCTGTAGCCATCAGTTTTAATGCGGTATATTCAGCAAGTCCTTCATGACATTCAAATTGATTTTCATTATTCTGAGGATTCAATTGTTGTCGCTTATTACGTATAACAATTGCATCTCTTAAATCATCTATCATAATATCAGACTTGCCATTTGCTAAAGCCAAAACAGCTTTATCTAAAGCCATAAATTCCAATTTAAGTAATAGAGACCCATTGCCTGAGTCAAGATGTTGGTTTTCAGACATACAGGCATGTAATCTTATCTCATCTTGTATTCTATGCCAACTTTCGTGGATAAGTAAAATATTTCTTTCTTTATCGCTGAAAAAATTACCCCAAGTTACAGTAGCCCACTTCTCGCCATCATAAATCAAAGCAGTATTTGCTACATTAAAATTTTCAGGCAATATGCCGTAAAATACATTCCCGCTTTTAGTAAGCGTATTGTTTTTTGATTGTTGATTTGCTATAATCGTGTGACTTTCAGGGAAAACAAACATAGTAGGTCCATATAATTCTATGCCCCATAATTTACCGTTATCGCTTTCCAACTTTTCCTGCAGTTCATTGAAATATTTCTCGGCTGATGACAATTGTTTTTTTGTCGGTATAGTCGATGACTTATTCTGACAGCCAGTACTGCTAAACAGCATCATCAAAAGTGCAATTATAAAATATATTATCTGTCTCATGGTTTCTTATTATTCGTTTCATTAATTTTGTTCGATATAAGGGATACCTTGATAATATTGCACCACCTTATTTTTGATTTTATATTGAAAAAATGCGTTGAGACGTTCGGCAGCTGCGGAAAGCATTGTGTTGGTGCTTGTCTGTAGTTCGATAGCCGAAATCAATCCCTGCTCATATCTTTTTAGATTTAATCCGTATGCAATGTTTTGAGCATCATACCTTTTATCAGCTTGAGCAAAAGATTTCATGGCATTATTCATGTCCTGTACAGCCAATTCAATATCCACCTCTACAGCTTTTACCTTATCGTCATATTCATATTCTGCTATTCGCAGTTGCTGTTTGTTTTTTCTGATGGTCGACTGTTGACTCAGCTGACTGAAAATAGGGATTCTGAGGGAAAGGGATACATATTCACCTTGTAAATCTTTCATTTGTTGCCAAAATGGGTCCCTGGCAGATTCAGCACCGAATGCCTGTATATAACCTGTTGAATATCCCGCATTAGCATTCAACGAAGGTAGCAGTCCCCATTTGGCGGTTTTGTAGTTATATTCCGCTGTCAAAATATCATTTTTTGCCGATAAAATAGAAGGCAAAGAGTTCTTGGCAGTTTCTACAAATTTGTCAACATCGGCAATAGTAATAATAGCATCTAATTGAATTGGAATATTATTGTCTATAACTAAAGTTTTACTGATAGGATAATACATAACCTGTTTTAGAACAGCTAATGCGTTGTCGTTTTTGTTCTGCATATTGATAAGGTTATATTCCTGTTCAGCAACACTTGCTTCAGTTTCAGCAACATCGGCATAACTTTTCAAACCTTGTTCCTGTTGTTTCTTAGTCATCTTATAATTGCGTTGTGCTTCATTAAGCTGCGCTTCTGCCAATTTGCTCATTTCGGAGTAATACAGCAGATTATAGTAGGCTTGAATAACTTCTAAGCAGATTTCGTCTTCCACTTGCTGCGTTGTAATTACGCCTAAGGCTTTCGCATTTTTTGCTATCTTATAATTATTGACGGTGCTGAAGCCATCAAATATATTATAAGATGCCGAGAGGGAATAGCTGTTGCTGAAATTCGTGTAGTTTGCGTAGGTGTTCGTCTCAGGGTCAATAGAACGTCCGAAACTCGAAGAAGTGCCGACACTGCCATAAACAGAAGGTAAAAACTGCATTATTGCACTAAGATAATCTTCTTTCAAAATGCAGTTTTCAGCAGCTTGTTTCTTGGCTTTGGGAGCGTTTTCTACTGCGTATTTCATGCAGCTACTCAGTGTCATTACTTCTTGTGAGTTTAAAACTGCCGGCATGATTATAAAAAATGCCGCAACAATTATATGGTATTTAATGCTTCTCATATTATACATTTGATAATTCAACGAGAATGCTATTATGCCAAAAGCGTGCCACTCAAATTAACACGCTTATAATCAATGTATTATGTTTTTAGCAAAATTAACAGATGTCAAAAAATTAGACACCAAAGTCTAAATTTTTGACATCTTGAAAAGAATGTCAATAATTGATTACCACCCCACCCCGCCGCTGACACTCCTCCAAAGGATGGGAGTTTTACACATACACAAAAGCGGGGCGTATTTCATACGCCCCGCTTTAATAAATGTTAAACAATATTTCGCACGTTTATCTCTTCACAACCTTCTTGATGACTTTGTTGCCATCAACGGTCGTAATCGTCAACATATAAACACCGCTCGCATAACGACTGAGGTCTATCGTTGTTGTCTGCTGTAGAGACGATGTACACATCGTCTCTACCAATGCGCCTACCGAATTATGTACGGATATCGATTTGATATTTGCATTTGCTGTGACATTTACCTCGCCGCTTGTCGG